>NZ_JAPTFX010000129.1:0-14022 GCF_030985895.1 Stenotrophomonas sp. Sm6012
GATCATGGGTGCATGCGGTTGCCGGCCAGCGGCCGGCACTACCGGGAATTCAAATTGCCCGGCGGATGTCCGATCAGGCCGCCAGCGAATCCAACGCGGCTTCCAGCGCGTCCAGGTTCGGCAGCAGCGCGCTCTGTTCCCCCAGCAGCACGCGCATGTGCACGATCTGCGGCAGGGTTTCCTCGGAGGCATCGGCCAGCAGGCCGTCACGCGGCACCGAGATCAGCTGCGGGAAGTTCTGCGTCAGCAGCGCGTAATAGGGGCGCTGCGCGTTGCCGGACAGCGCCTTCAGCACCACCACCTTGTTGTGGCCGCCGACGGCTTCCTCGCCCAGCCCCGAAAGCCGCGCAAACGACACCAGTGGCACCTGCCAGCCATGCCAACCGATCTCGCCGACCAACCAGCGCGGTGCATCGGCAATCGGCTGCACCGGCACGCGCGACATCATTTCCGCCACCGTGGCGTTGGGCAGCAGCACGCGTTCGCTGCCGGCCTGGATCAGGACGCCGCGGATCTCATCATTGCTGGCGTAGCTCATGGTGCCTCTCCGTTGTCATCCTGCTCACCCCAGCGCGCGGCGATGGCCTGCGCCAGTTCCTGCGGTTCACCGGCAACCATGCCGGCGGCAACTACGGCCGTGGCCGCCGCCGGGTCATAGCAGCCCTCGCCCACCTGCCCGGCCACCCAGGCCCCGGCAGCGGCGAGGTCCAGCGCCGGACCGACGTGGGCCAGGTCGGCGCCGCTGAGCAGCACCAGCGCGGAGTATTCGGCCGGCAACGCTGCGATCGAGATACCTGCGGCATCGCTGAGGAAATGCAGGCCGTCACTGGCTGCCTGCACACCGATGTCGTCGGCCAGCACGTGCACTTCCCCGGGTACGGCGCGCTGGCCGGCCTCGGCCAACTGCACCGGCAACGGCGACACCCGTGCCATCTGCTTGACCAGGTTGCCGTAACGACCGCCATCCAGGCGCATGTGCACCAGCACCGGCACGCTCAATGCAGGCGGCAGCGCACCGAGCAGGCGGCGCAGCGCATCCGGCCCGCCGATACCCGCCAGTACCAGCAGCGAACCGGCGCGCGCGCCTGCCGGTGCCGCAGCGTCCAGGTCGACCAGGCTCAGGTGATCGGTATCGAACGAAGGCAACGGCGCTTCCACCGCACCGCTGCGGGCAGCGGCGGCCGGTGCATCCGCCACGTCATCGACCAGCGACCATGCCGTGTGGTCGAACGACATCGGCGGTGCGGCCGCGGCGACAGGTGCGGCCACCGGAGGCGACGGCAGCGGCGATGCCTCCAGCGGCTCTGGCAGTACCGGCTGCAACGCGGCCAGCGCCTGCTCCAGGGCGACCGGCTCATGCAGGTGCGCCGGCGGCGAATACAGGGTGTCAGCCGGCACGGCGTCGGCCCAGTTCAAGGCCTGCTCCAGGTGCGGCTGCTGGGCTTCCTCCTGCGGCGCAGGGGCCGGCGACGGATGGCCCGGCTCCAGCTGCAGGCTGGGTTCTTCCTCGGCGCCGGGCGGCAGCACCTGCTGGTGACCATGCAGCTTGGCCGCCAGATGCCGTCCCCAGCGCTGCGCGTCCCAGCCATCCCGGCGCGCCGCCAGTTCGGCCTCGTCGAATACCAGGGTCAGGCCCGGCGCGGACAGCACGGGGTCAAGGCGCTCCAGCGCATCCTCGATGGCCGCCTCCAGGGCGACCACCACGATCTGCGGACTGGCGTCCTGCAGCTGCTGCGGCTCCAGGCCGTTCGGGTCGTCTTCCAGCACCAGCTGCACATCGGCGTGCGACAGTGCCTCGCGCAGGCGCTCACGCGCCGCACCCGGGCGGGCCAGCAGGGCGACGGCCGGGGCCGGATGGACTTCACTCACGGACACGGGCGATCCCCAGCAGGTCGTACACGTTACGCATCAGGTCCAGTTCCTGGTAAGGCTTGCCCAGGTAGCGCTGGACACCGATCTCGAAGGCGCGCTGGCGGTGCTTGTCGCCACTGCGCGAGGTGATCATCACGATCGGCACTTCCCTGTAGCGCGGGTCGGCACGCATGGCGGTGGCGAGCTCGTAGCCATCCATGCGCGGCATCTCGATGTCCAGCAGCATCAGGTCGGGCACGCGCTCTTCCAGCCGCTCCAGCGCTTCCACGCCGTCGCGGGCAACGCTGACCTCGAAGTTGTGGCGTTCGAGGATGCGGCCGGTGACCTTGCGCATGGTCAGCGAGTCGTCGACCACCATCACCAGCGGCACCTGGCGCTCCTGGCGCGGTGCGTTGGCCAGCACCGGCAGCGTCGGGTTGGCCAGGAAACGACGCACCAGCGGTGCAACGTCGAGGATCACCACCACGCGGCCATCGCCGGTGATGGTGGCGCCGTAGATGCCTGGCACCGAAGCAATCTGCAGGCCGACCGGCTTGACCACGATTTCACGGTTGCCCAGCACCTGGTCGATCGCCACGGCGGCACGCAGGTCGCCAGCGCGGACCAGCAGCAGCGGTACCTGGTCCTGGCCATCGGCACGCGCCGGGGCCTGGCCGACCAGGGTGCCGAGGTCATACAGCGGGTAGTCTTCACCGCTGTAGCGGTAGCTGCTGTCGGCCGCTTCAAAGCGCTCGCGCGACAGGCGGCCGATACCACTGACCGAGGCAACCGGCACCGCGAAGGTGGTTTCACCGATCTGCACGAACACCGCCTGGGTGACGGCCAGCGTCTGCGGCAGGCGCAGGGTGAAGCGCACGCCCTGGCCGCGTACCGACTGGATGTCGACCGAGCCACCGAGCTGGCGCACTTCGTTGCGCACCACGTCCATGCCCACGCCACGGCCCGCCAGCTGGCTGACCTGGTCGGCGGTGGTGAAGCCGGAAGCGAAGATCAGGTTGTCCAGTTCCTGCTCGTTCGGCTGCGCATCGGCGGCCAGCAGGCCACGGTCGATGGCGCGGCGGCGGATCGCCTCGCGGTCCAGGCCGGCGCCGTCATCGGCCACTTCCAGCACGATTTCCGAACCTTCACGGTGCAGGCGGATGGCGATCTCGCCTTCCTCCGGCTTGCCGGCGGCGCGGCGCTGTTCCGGCGCTTCCAGGCCATGGGCCACGGAGTTGCGCAGCATGTGTTCCAGCGGCGCGACCATGCGATCAAGGACGTTGCGGTCCAGTTCGCCGTGGGTGCCTTCCAGGGTCAGGTGAACCTGCTTGCCGGTGTCCATGCCGGACTGGCGGACCACGCGACGGAGGCGAGGCACCAGGCCATCGAACGGCACCATGCGCGCGCGCATCAGGCCATCCTGCAGTTCCGAACTGACCCGCGACTGCTGTTGCAGCAGCGAGTCGTACTGGCGCGACAGGTCGTCGAGCACGCCCTGCAGGCCGCCAAGGTCGGCCGCCGACTCGTTCAGTGCGCGGCTCAGCTGCTGCAGCGTGGAGAAGCGGTCCAGTTCCAGCGGATCGAACTTCTGGTCGGCCTGGTCCTGCTCGCGCTGGTAGCGGGCCACGATCTGCGCCTCGGTTTCCAGGTCCAGGCGGCGCAGCTGGTCGCGCAGTCGCGCATTGGTGCGCTCCAGTTCGCCCATGGCGCCACGGAAGGCACCGAGCTGCTGTTCAAGCCGCGAACGGTAGATCGCCACTTCACCGGCGTGGTTGACCAGGCGGTCGAGCAGGTCCGCGCGCACGCGCACCTGTTCCTGCTGCGGACGGACCAGCGGATCCTCGTCGACCCCGCCTTCGATCGGCAGCGGTGCCGACAATGGGGCATCGACCACGGCGGTCGACGTGCCTTCGGCCGGCGCGGGTACGCTCTCGCCCACGCTGACCGCATGGACGGCCGCCGCGGCGGCGGCGATATCGGTGGTGGTGCGGACGTCGAAGGCCTCGACCAGGTCCTGCGCCGGCTCGACCACGCGATGGGCACCGGTACGGGTGAGCAGCTGGTGCAGGCGATCGAAGCCACGCTCCAGCAGCTGGACATCACGGCGCTCGATCTCGGTGCGGCCGGCGGCCACCGCTTCCAGCAGCGACTCGATGCTGTGGCCAAGGTCGCCGATGGCATTGATGCCGGCCATGCGTGCGCCACCCTTCAGGGTATGCAGGTCGCGCTGCAGGCCGGCCAGCACCTCGCGGTCCTGCGGCGCATCGCGCAGTTCGCTGATCAGGCCATCGCAATGATCCAGCAGGTCCTTGCCTTCCTCGACGAAGATGTCGACCAGCTCGCGGTCATACACGCTGAAGTCGAGTGCATCGGCGCTGTCCGTGCCTTCTTCCCCGGCAACCGATTCATCATGGACCGGTGCACTGGGCGCGCCGTCGATCTCGACCGGCTCGGCGGCGGCAGGCACGGTGGCCTGGCCCGGTGCGTCTTCGAGTTCGAAGAAGCGCACCGGCGCGGCGGCATCCACCGGGGCGGGCTCATCCACCGTCGCCGGGGACGGCTGGTCGGCGCTCTCTCCTTCACCGACCGCCGCCTCCCCGCCGACGTCCGCATCCTCGGCAAAGGCATCCGCCTCGCCCGGCGCGAGTTCGCTGGCCTGGAGGCCGAGCACGGGCCACTGCCCGTCGTCGTCCAGGGTCTGCTCTTCGTCGATCACGTGCAGGCCGGCCTCGAGCGCGGCTGCCAGTGTGACCGGTTCTGCAAAACCCGGCGCAGCCATTTCATCCTGCAGGCTCGACAGCCCGCTGTCGAGTGGCAGTGCAGCAGCTTCGTCAATGAAGCTGTCCTCGCTATCCAATCTGTCGGCAGGCAATCGCGTATTCAGGTCGATTGCGTCAACTTCTGCGGCCGCAGGCAGTTCATCGGTGTCGCGGTCATCCACCGGCAGTGCGCTGGCGTCGAGGTACGGCGACAGATCGTCTGCCGCGGTCAGATCGGCTTCGGCGTCCGGCGTCGGTGCGGCGTCCGCTTCGGCCACTGCTGCAAGCGGCGCATGCTCGACCGGCTGGATCGATTCAATCGACCCGATGTCGGAGCTGGCCGCTTCGCCCTCAGCCGGCACCGCCGGCCATCCGGCATCGAAGTAGCGCGACAGATCATCGCTGCCGGTCAGCTCAGCGGCATCCAGGCCCGCGCCGATCGCGTCCGTGCTCTCCGCTGCCTGCACTTCGGCGGCCAGCGGTTCCAGCACGGGCTCGCCAGCCCCGGCTGCGGCGCCATCCGGCACCTCGGCGACCTGCGTATCGGCCGCGGCGTCAGACGCCGCTTCGCCCTCCAGCGGCAGATCGTCGTCGTCTTCCTCTTCCAGCCCAACCATCGGCCAACGCGCTTCCGGCAGCTCGCCGGCCAGCGCCTGCAGGCGCTGCACCAGTGCTTCCTGCGGTGCGATCCGCGGCTGCTCGGCCTGCAAGGCTTCCATGGTCGCGGTGATCGCCTGCGCGGTCGCATCCAGCGCGGCCACGCCTTCGTCACCCGGCACCACATCTGCGGCCAGTGCACGCTTGATGTAGGACTCGGCGCCGCCGGTCACGGCGGTGATTTCCGGCACTTCGGTCATCGCGAAGGCGCCATTCATGGTGTGCACCGCGCGCAGCAGCGCGTCGCTGACCGGCTGCGGTGCCTGCTGCGCCGAGCGCAGCCAGCCCTGCAGGGTCGCCTGGTGCACTTCCACTTCGGCTTCGAGGATCTCGCGCAGCACGCTGTCGATGTTGGCGGGCGTGCCCACGGCCTCGGGTGCCGCCTCAGCGTCGGCGTGTACCGATGCAATCGCTTCGGCTTCGAGAATGCGGCTGATCTCGTCCTCGCCTTCGACCTCGGTCTCGAGCACGGGTGCCACCGGTGCAGCTGCAACCGGCAGCGGCACGTAGTAGGTCTCTTCACCGGCGCCGACACGATCGGCGATGGCCTGCATGGCCTGCAGGTCCACGCTGATGCGCTGGCCGTGGCGCAGCGCGGCGTTCAGCTGCGGCAGCGCGGCATGCGCGTTGTCCACCATGGCCAGCACCGCCGGCGAGGCCGGGCGGCTGCCATCGAGCACGCGGTTGAGCATGCCCTCGATCTTCCACGCGAACTCGCCCAGGGTGCGTGCACCGACCAGGCGGCCACTGCCCTTGAGGGTGTGGAAGATGCGTCGGATCGGCCGCAGCCGGTCCATGTTGTCCGGCTGCATGCGCCATGCTGGCAGCAACGTGCCGAGATTGGCCAGTTCGTCGTCGAACTCTTCCAGGAACACCTCGCGGATGTCCTCGTCGATGTTCTCGGCGTCATCATCGAAGCCTGCTTCGAAGCCGGACTCGGCATCCGTCGCAACGGGCGCTTCAGCAACGGTCGGTGCAGCCACGGCCTGCGGATTGAAGTCCGCGGCGGCCGCGCTCAGCTCGGCGAAGAACTGCGCGTCAGCTTCGCTGAAATCGATCGGTGCGATGGTGTCGATGTCGATCACCGACACCGCGGGTGCATCCGCAGGCGCGGCGTCCAGTCCGGCAACCGCCGGAGCCTCGTCCGCCACCGTTGCCGGGCTGGCGTCGACGATTTCCAGCGATGGGTGCAGCCCGGCATCGTCGTCCAGCGACAGCGTCTCCATCGCATGCAGCGACAGCACATCGTCGGCGTTGTCCAACGCGTCGGTGTCGAAGCGGAACACCACGTCATCGTCGGCCACAACGGCGTCGTGCTCGGCGGCCACCGGATCGAATACCGGCGCGACATGCGCATCGATGTCGATACCTGCCGTCGCGTCTGCGTCCTCGCCGGCATCGACAGCGACCGCATCCGCCGGTGCCGACGGCACGGCCTCCGAAAGCGTCCACTGTGCCGCAGCGCCCTGCCCTGCATCGTCCTGTTCGAAGCTGACCGGATCGAAGCTGGCAAAGGTCGGGCTGCGCTCATCATCGGCAGATGAGAGCGGGTCGGCATCCGGATGGAACGGCGCAAGATCCCATTGCGGGACGTCGGGGGCGGGCGCACTGGAAGCGGCGAAGACCAGCGGCGTCTCCGCGTCGTCCTGCAGCGACAGCGGCGCGGCAGCGGCTTCGATCGCGGCGGAGCCGAGCGCACCGAACATCAGGCGGTTGTCGACAAACTCCGGCGCGGGTGCGACCGGTGGCGGATCGAACGTGAAGTCCGGCAGCGGCACCGGCACGGTGCCTGCCGCAGGCGCGGCCGGTTGCACCGGAATCTCGATGCGCTCCGGCTGCAGGGCCTCGGCCTGCAGCGCAACCGGCTCACGTTCGACCGGCTGTGCCGCGAACGGTGCCGGCTCGACCGCGTTGCGGTCCGGCAGCGGCCAGTAGCGCAGCGCCTCGAGGCTGCTGCGGGTGATGTCGAGGATGTCCTCACGACCCGGACGGCGGTCACGCAGCGCTTCCAGGTAGTACTCCAGGCTGGCCATGGCGTCGGCCAGGGTGTCCAGCTGACGACCGCTGGGCACGCGCTGGCGTCCGATCAGCTCGGCCTCGATGTACTGCTGCACACCGCGCAGGTAGTCGGCAGCGGTGCCCAGGTCGAGCATGCGCAGTGCGCCGGCCACATCGCCCAGCAGGCGCGGCACGTCCTGCAGCTCGGCATGGTTCCAGCTGGTTTCGATGAAGGCGACGAAGTGTTCGCGCGCCGCCGCGAAGTTGGCGATCGCTTCATGCGCCAGCACTTCGACCGTGCGCCGGTTCTCGACCGCGCTCGGGTCGTCCTCGCCACTGCCGCCGGCGCCCAGATGGGCCACCTGGTCGTCCAGCGAGGCATCCACGTAGAGCAGCGCGCCGGCAATATCCAGCAGCAGGTTCTCGTCGATCTGCTGGCGGCCCTCGACCACGCCGCGCAGCGCGTCGCGCTGCTGCACGACCACGCCACGGGCCACGCCCAGGCCCATCATGCCCAGGGTATCGGCCACCGCGCCCAGCTCGTTGGCCTGGGTCTGCAGCTGTTCCGGTGCACCGCCGGTACGCAGGTGCAGGTCCAGCGCATCCTTGATGCGCAGCAGTTCTTCCTTCACCGCGCTGCCGACGGTATCCAGCAGTTCGCGGTTGCGTCCACTCAGGCTGCCACGGGCATGGTCCAGTTCGGCCTCGGTGGCGGTGATGCTGTCCGGTGCGAATGCCAGCAGCACGCTGTCATGCACGCCGTCCTCGCCACGCGCGGCGCGGATCTCGTTGAGCAGCGGCATCAACACGATCGGAATATCGCGGTGGCCGTTCTGCAGGCGTTCCAGGTAATCGGGCAGCAGCACGCTGCCGCGCATCAGCGTCGCGCAGGCCTCATCACGATCGGCGGTGCGGCCCGCACCAATGGCATTGGCCAGCTGTTCAAGCTCTTCGGCCACCATCGCCGGGGCGTACAGCTCGACCATGCGCAGGGTACCCTGCACCTGGTGCAGGAAGCCGGCGCAGATGCGCATGCGGCTGGCATCGCTCGGGTCTTCCGCGTAGTACTCGACCTCGTTGCGCACCTGGCGCAGGGTCTCGTCCAGCTCGGGCTTGACCCAGCCCAGCGCCGCGTGGCTCATCGCATCGCGCAGACTGCTCATGGACGCGCTCCGGTCGCCGCCGCGCGGGAGCCGCGCGAATTCTGGCGTGGGAAATGGAAATGCTTCATCGAGGGGTTCCTTGCTCGCCGCCCTGCCCGCGTCACGCCGGCAGCTTGAAGTCAGCGACCGAACGACGCAGGTCGGCCGCCAGCTGCGCCAGGTGGCCGATCGATTCGGCGGTCTGCCCGGCACCCTGCGAGGTCTGGCCGGTGATCTGCCGGATCACACCCATGGTGCGGGTGATGTCCGAGGCGGCCGCGGACTGCTGCTGGGCGGCGATGGAGATGTTCTTGATGAGGGTGTTCAGTGCATTGGACACGCGCTCGATCTCGGTCAGCGCAGTGCCCGCATCCTCGGCCAGGCGCGCACCGGACACCACTTCGGCGGTGGTCTGCTCCATCGAGGTGACCGCTTCGTTGGTGTCGGCCTGAATCGCCTGCACCAGGTTTTCGATGCGTCGGGTCGCACCCGAGGTACGTTCTGCCAGACGCTGCACTTCGTCGGCCACGACCGCGAAACCGCGACCGGCCTCGCCCGCCGAGGCGGCCTGCACGGCGGCGTTCAACGCCAGGATGTTGGTCTGCTCGGAAATGTCGTTGATCAGTTCCACGATCGAGCCGATTTCCTGCGACGACTCACCCAGGCGCTTGATGCGCTTGGAGGTTTCCTGGATCTGGTCGCGGATCTGGTCCATGCCCTGGATGGTCTCGCGCACCACGCCGGCACCCTCGGCGGCGATCACCACCGAGCGCTGTGCCACGTCGGCAGATTCGGCCGAGTTGCGCGATACCTGCTCGATGCTCGCCGCGATTTCGCCGATGCGGTCCGAGGCCGAGGTGATCTGGTTGGCCTGGTGGCCCGCCGCCTCTGCCAGCTGCATGGCGGTCGCCTGGGTTTCCTGGGTGGACAGCGCGACCTTGGCCGAGGTGTCGTTGATGGTGGTCACCAGGTGGCGCAGCTCGTCGACCGCGTAGTTGATCGCGTCGGCGATGGCGCCGGTCATGTCCTCGGTCACCGAGGCCTTCACCGTCAGGTCACCCTCACCGAGCGAGGAGATTTCATCCAGCAGGCGCATGATCGCCTGCTGGTTGCGGCTGTTGAACTCCACCTGGGTCTGGTAGCGCAGTTCCTGCTCGCGCGAACGGCTGCGCACGTTGGTGGAAACGAAGCCGATGATCGCGATCAGTGACAGCGCGCCGGACACCACGCCGATCCAGAAGTTCGGGAACAGGCGGGTATCGGATACCGAGCCGAACGAGGAGAACGCTTCGAACAGCTTGCGGCTGTCATCCAGCATGTGCGCCGAGCCCTGGCCCAGCGCGGTGGCGGCCGACTGCGCGGCGAACAGCTGGCGCGAGCTGGCCAGGATCGCGTCGGCGTCCTGCTTCATCGCCTCCCACTTCTGCTGCGATTGTTCCAGCGCGGCGATGGCGGCGGCACCGCGTACGGCGGTGATGCCCAGTTCGTCGTTGCCGTTGCGCAGGCCGTCGAGCACCTGCGAGAACACGGTGATGTCGCGGGCCAGCGCGTCACCGGCGGTGGCCGCGGCGCTGCCACCGGCCCGCATTTCAGTCACGCGGCGGGCCATCGAGCCGGCCACCACCACCTGCTGCAGCGCGCTGTACACCTGCGCCGACGGTGCGCCGGAGGCGGACATCGCGCGCACCAGCTCGTTCAGCTGGGCCTGCAGGCCCGGCACCGCGCCGGTGAAGTTGTTGGCGTTGCCGGCCAGGGCCAGCACCGCCGGCTCGCTGGCAACCAGCTGCCCGGCCTGCTTGCCCAGCGGCGCCCAGGTCTCGCCCAGCGTGGCAATGGCACCGGACACGCCCGGCTCCTTGCCGTAGCGCCCCTGCAGGGTCGACACGTTCTGCTCGATCGCGTTGCGGGTCGCCTTGAAGGCGGTGAACGCCTGCGCGTTGCCGCCGACGGCGTCACGACCCTGGTTGGCCAGCTGCTGTGACAGCACCTGCAGGTCGGCAGCCTTGGAACCGGCGTCCGCCAGGCGGCTGCCCTGCCAGGTGGCGACGCCGGTGTTGACGCCGAACAGGATCATCGATGCCAGCAGCAGGAACAGCCAGAGGTTGCTGCCGCCCAGCCGCAGCTTGCCGGATTTGGTGGCGTCCGAAGCAGTACTCATCGTTCAACCTCGATCTTCAATGCAGGGGGCGATGCCCGGCCTCAGGCCGCGGCTTGCCGGAATTCAGGGGTGCGCGACAGCAGCGAGAGCGAGAACACGCCCCAGTCGTGGCCGTCGGCATGGAAGGCGCGATCGACGAAATGGCCGTAGCGCCCTTCGGCCAGCGTGCCGGCCGCGATCTGCTGGTCCAGCTCGAAGCTGCGCTGGCCGAACAGTTCATCGATGGTCAGCGCGACGTCGCCACCGGCCTGGCGCATGATCAGCACGCGCTGGCCTTCCTGCTGCACGGTGCGTGTGCCTTCCAGGAAGTACTTCAGGTCGACCACCGGAAACAGGTTGCCGCGCAGGTTGCCCACGCCCAGCAGCCACGGCTGTGCACATGGCACCGGAGTCACCGGCGGCATCGGCACGATTTCCACCACTTCGCGGAAATCGGATACCAGCCGGCGCTGGCCGACGCGGTAACCGACGCCACGCCACAGGTCCAGGGCGAACTGCCGTTCGGGCAGCTGCACCGCATGGGCCAGGCTGCGCCGTTCGTAGGCCTCGAGGATGTCGAAGGGCGAGCGCATCAGGCCACCAGTTCGTTGATCCGCGCGATCAGTTCATCCTCGCGCGGCGGCTTGACGATGTAATCGGCCGCGCCCTGGCGCAGGCCCCATGCCTTGTCGGTTTCCATCGCCTTGGTGCTGACGATGATCACCGGGATGTGCTTGATCGCCGCGTCACGGGCCATCGCCCGGGTCGCCTGGAAGCCGCTCATGCCGGGCAGCACCACGTCCATCAGCACCAGCTGCGGCACCTGGTCGCGGACCAGCTGCAGTCCATCCTCGGCGTTGTCCGCTTCCAGCACCTCATGGCCGGCACGGCGCAGCCACTGGGTGAACACCGCGCGGTCGGTCGGTGAATCCTCGATCAGAACGATACGAGCCATTGTGCCTTTCCCCCCTGGTCAGGCGTTGACGTATGTGCGGATGGCACCCAGCAGTTCTTCACGCGTGAAAGGCTTGGTCAGGTATTGCTCCGAGCCGACGATGCGTCCCCGCGCCTTGTCGAACAGGCCATCCTTGGACGACAGCATGATGACCGGGGTCGCCTTGAACAGCTGGTTGCCCTTGATCAGCGCGCACGTCTGGTACCCGTCCAGGCGCGGCATCATGATGTCGACGAAGATGATCTGCGGTTGCTGGTCTGCGATCTTGGCAAGCGCTTCAAAGCCGTCGGTGGCGGTGACCACCTCGCAGCCTTCGCGCTTGAGCAGCGTTTCCGCAGTCCTGCGGATGGTCTTCGAATCATCGATGACCATCACCCGGAGTCCTGCGAGTTCCCCGCCCGCAGTCGTGTTTTCAGTCATTGCCTATCCCCAAGCGCACGGCCCGATCTCTGGCGGGGGCCGCTACGAAAGCGTATCTATATCGCACTTTCCGCGCCCGCTTCAAGGCCGGCCCACGGCGCAGGGGGTGGCGGCCGGCTGAACGTGACGGGGTTCGCAATGATTGCGCTGCTGCCGGGCGGACGCTGCGTTGCAGTACGGCGGGGAGGCGCGCGACCGGCGTTGCCGCTACCATCAACGCCTTGCCTGACAGGTGCGCCCATGCCGTTGAACGTCATCGTGGTGATGGACCCCATCGCCCACATCAAGATCGCCAAGGACACCACCTTCGCCATGCTGCTGGAAGCCCAGCGCCGCGGCCATGCCCTGCACTACGTGCGCCCGGGCGGCCTGGCCCTGGAAGGCGGCGTTGCGGTGGCCCAGACCGCGCCGCTGCAGGTGCGCGACGACCCGTCCGGCTGGTATGAGCTGGGCACGTTCAGCCGTACCGAGTTCGGCCCCGGCCAGATCGTGCTGATGCGCAAGGACCCGCCGGTCGACGCCGAGTACATCTACGACACCCAGGTGCTGGACGTGGCGGCCAACGCCGGCGCCTGCGTGGTCAACAACCCCCAGGGCCTGCGCGACTACAACGAGAAGCTGGCCGCCCTGCTGTTCCCGCAGTGCTGCCCGCCGACCCTGGTCAGCCGGGACGCCAAAGCGCTGAAGGCCTTCGCGCTGGAACACGGCCAGGCCGTGCTGAAGCCGCTGGACGGCATGGGTGGACGCTCGATCTTCCGCAGCGGCCAGGGCGATCCGAACCTGAACGTGATTCTGGAAACGCTGACCGACGGCGGCCGCAAGCTGGCGCTGGCCCAGAAGTTCATTCCCGACATCACGGCCGGTGACAAGCGCATCCTGCTGGTTGATGGCGAGCCGGTCGACTACTGCCTGGCACGCATTCCGCAGGGGGACGAGTTCCGCGGCAACCTGGCCGCCGGCGGCCGTGGCGAAGGCCGCCCGCTGAGCGAGCGCGACCGCTGGATCGCCGCCCAGGTCGGACCGGAAATGAAGCGCCGCGGCATGCGCTTCGTCGGCCTGGACGTGATCGGCGATTACCTGACCGAAGTCAACGTGACCAGCCCGACCTGCGTGCGCGAACTGGACGCCCAGTACGGCCTGAACATCGCCGGCACCCTGTTCGACGCGCTCGAGGCCGGCCTGCGCTGATGGCTGCCGCACCTGCCGTGCTGCCCCCGCCACCGCGCGAAGCGCAGCGGCTGGGAGCAACCATCGCGCTGTCGGTCGTGGTCCACGCCCTGCTGATCTTGGGCGTGGGCTTTGCGGTGAAGGGCGATGCGCCGCTGGTGCCGACGCTGGAGGTGATCTTCAGCCAGACCCGCACCGCGCTGACCCCGAAGCAGGCCGACTTCCTTGCCGCGGCCAGCCAGGAAGGCGGCGGCGAGCACGACCGTGCACAACGCCCGCGCGACAATCAGGCCGGCATCGTGCCGCAGGCGCAGGCCGGGGTGAGCCCGGTGCCGCAGCAGCAACAATCGGCCGCGCCGGCTCCGCCGCCGCAGGCACGCGTGGTCAGCAGCCGCAATGGCCAGGACACGGTGGCGCAGGCACAGGCGCGACCCACGCCGGAGCAGCCCGAACCGGATGCGCCACTGAGCGCACGCGAGCAGCGCGATGTGGAAATGGCGCGGCTGGCGGCCGAGGTGCACCTGCGCTCGGCGCAGTACGCCAAGCGCCCGAACCGCAAGTTCGTGTCGGCCAGCACGCGGGAATATGCCTACGCCAATTACCTGCGTGCGTGGGTCGACCGTGCCGAGCGGGTGGGCAACCTGAACTATCCGGACGAGGCCCGGCAGCGCCGCCTCGGTGGCCAGGTGGTGATCAGCGTGGGCGTGCGCCGCGATGGCAGCGTGGAGAGCAGCCGGATCCTGCGTTCGAGCGGCACGCCCTTGCTGGATGAAGCGGCGCTGCGGGTGGTGAAGATGGCGCAGCCGTTCCCGCCGTTGCCGAAGACAGACGATGCGATCGACATCCTGCAGGTCACCCGCACGTGGGTGTTCCTGCCCGGCGGCACCCTGCACGACGACCGATAGGGTTTTGCTGCCCGGGCCTGCGGCCCGGGAC
>NZ_JAPTFX010000012.1:0-63103 GCF_030985895.1 Stenotrophomonas sp. Sm6012
GCCCCGACGACATCGACGCCGACAACGTCACCCCGCCGCCACCGACCGATGCGGCGCCTGCGCCCACACCCGCGGCGCCGGCGGCCGCGCCGAAATACCTCAAGCCCAGCGCGCGCAGCGTGGTGGTGATGGTGGTGGTGGCGTTGCTGGGGATCGCGCTGATCCTGCGTGCCTGGCACCTGTGGCCGTTCACCAGCAGCGTGATGGTGACCGACAACGCCTATGTGCGCGGGCAGATCACGGTGATGGCGCCGCAGGTGAACGGCTACGTGACCGAGGTGCTGGTGAAGGACTTCCAGCATGTGAAGAAGGGCGAACCGCTGCTGCGCATTGATGACCGCATCTACGCACAGCGCGTTTCGCAGGCCCAGGCCACGCTGGACAGCGCGCGCGCGGCGCTGGCCAACTCGGACCAGTCGCAGGCGCAGAACCGTGCGCAGATCGCTTCGGCACACGCCACGCTGTCGGCGGGCCAGGCCGAACTGCAGCGCTCGCGCAACGAGGCCCGGCGTTACGAGGAACTGGCCGCGCAGCAGCTGGTGTCGATCAATGACCGCGACAAGTTCCGTACCAGCCAGGCCTCGGCGCAGGCCAGCGTGCAGCAGGCGCAGGCGCAGATCCGCATTGCCGAGGAAACGTTGGTATCGACCCAGGTGGCACGCAAGAGCCTGGAAGCGCAGGTGGAGAGTGCGCAGGCCCAGCTGGAACTGGCCCGCATCGACCTGGCCAATACGGTGATCCACGCACCGCGCGATGGCCAGATCAGCGAGGCCAGCGTGCGCGTGGGCCAGTATGTGGCCGCCGGTTCGCAGCTGCTGTTCCTGGTGCCTGACACGCTGTGGGTGGTCGCCAACTACAAGGAAGGCCAGACCTGGCAGATGGCGATCGGCCAGCCTGCCTCGTTCTCGGTGGACGCCTTCCACGGCCAGGTGCTGAGCGGCCGCGTGGAGGAGATCGCGCCCGCCACCGGGTCGGAGTTCAGCGTGCTGCGCCCGGACAACGCCAGCGGCAACTTCACCAAGGTGGTGCAGCGGCTGCCGGTACGTATCAGGATCGACGGGGAGCAGAAGCTGGCAGCACAGCTGCGGCCGGGCATGTCGGTGATCGTGCGGGTGGATACCGCGACCAAGCCGATGGACTAGGGTACAGGCCCGGTTGCGCGATATGAAACGGGGTCAGATCCCTTTGCCAATGGCGAATGGATCCGACCCCGCTCCTATGCCGGCCAGCGGCCGGCACTACCGTTGCGTTACCCCGCGCAGCGGGCGCAGAGCCCGTGCACTTCCAGGGTCTGTGCCTGCGGCTGGAATCCCAGCTCCTTGGCGCGCTTTTCCAGCTGGGTGACGATTTCGCGGTCTTCCAGTTCCACCGCGCTGTGGCAGCTGTTGCAGATCAGGAACGGCACCGAATGCGCCGCGCTGCTGGGGTGATGGCAGGCCACGAAGGCATTGACCGATTCCAGCTTGTGCACGAAGCCGTTGGCCATCAGGAAGTCCAGCGCGCGGTACACGGTGGGCGGGGCATCGGCGCCCACGCCCTTGCCGTTGCGCACCCATTCCAGCAGCTCGTAGGCCTTGACCGGCTTGCCGGCCTCGGCGATCAGCTTCAGTACGTTGGCGCGGATCGGGGTCAGGCGCAGCCCGCGTTCGCGCGAGACACGCTCGACCACCGCCACGAAATCCGATGCGTCGTGGACGTGGTGGTGCGGGGCGGTACAGGCAGTGGCGGTCTTGGCGGGCATGCGTGTTCTCCGGTTCGGGCCTGGCAAGGATGCCTCAGGCCGTTGCTACCTTGGTGATGGCCACATCGATGCGTTTCAAGGCCTGCTCGCGGCCGGCCAGGTACACGGTCTGGGAAATGTCAGGGCTGACCTGGGTGCCGGTGATCGCCACGCGCAGCGGCTGGGCGACCTTGCCCATGCCGATTTCCAGCGCAGCCGCGGTGTCGTGCAGGGCCACGCCGACCGCTTCGGCGGTCCATGCCGGCAGCGCTGCCAGCAGTTCGCGGGCCTTGCCCAGCGCCACCTCGGCACCGGCCTTGAAGTGCTTGGCCACCGCCGCTTCGTCGTAGACGGTCAACGGCTGGTACCAGACCACCGCGCTCTCGGCCATGTCCTTCAGGGTCTGCACGCGGTCACGCAGGGCGAACACCACGTCCTCCGGCGCCGGGCCGGCGGCCAGGTCCAGGCCCAGCTTCTGCAGCTGATGGACCAGGTGCGGGGCGACCGCCGCGGGGGCTTCGCTCTTCAGGAACTGCTGGTTGACCCAGCCCAGCTTGGCCATGTCCAGGCGCGAGGCCTTGGAATTGCAGTCCTTCACGTCGAACAGGTCGATCAGCTCCTGGCGGCTGAACAGCTCCTGGTCACCGTGCGACCAGCCCAGGCGGGCCAGGTAGCTGAGCAGCGCGTCGGGCAGGTAGCCGGCGTCCTTGTACTGCATCACGTCGGCCGCACCGGTGCGCTTGGACAGCTTGGCGCCCTGCTCGTCCAGGATCATCGGCATGTGGCCGAACTTCGGTACCGGAGCACCGATGCCTTCGTACAGATTGATCTGGCGCGGAGTGTTGTTGATGTGGTCGTCGCCGCGGATGACCTCGGTGATGCCCATGTCCCAGTCGTCCACCACCACCGCGAAGTTGTAGGTGGGGAAGCCGTCCGGGCGGAAGATGACCATGTCATCCAGCTCGCTGTTGGCGATCTCGATGCGGCCCTTGATCAGGTCGTCGAACACCACCGTGCCTTCCAGCGGGTTCTTGAAGCGGATGACGCGGTTCGGGTCATCCTTGTACGGCAGGCCCAACTCGCGCGCGGCACCGTTGTAGCGCGGCTTTTCCTGCCTGGCCATGGCGGCTTCGCGCATGGCATCGAGCTCTTCGCGGGTTTCGTAGGCGTAGTACGCCTTGCCGTTGGCGATCAGCTGCTCGGCCACTTCCTGGTAACGGGCCACGCGGTCGGTCTGGTAGATCGGGCCCTCGTCGTAATCCAGGCCCAGCCACTCCATTGCCTCCAGGATGGCGTCGATCGCGCCCTGGGTGCTGCGTTCACGGTCGGTGTCCTCGATGCGCAGCACGAACTCGCCGCCACGGTGGCGGGCCTCCAGCCAGCAGTACAACGCAGTGCGGGCACCACCGATGTGCAGGTAGCCGGTGGGACTGGGGGCGAAGCGGGTGCGGCAGGTCATGGAGGGCTCGAGGAACGGGAATCCCCCGATTTTACCAGCCCACCGCCCCCGACGGAAAAAGGGGACGGAGGGGATTAAGTCGCGATTGCCGAGCCGATGCGGCGACGGGCGGAAAGCGGAGGGGAGAAACGACTTAATCCCCTCCGTCCCCTTCTATGGTTCAGCCTTGCGCGGGAACGGCTGCTCGCGCATGGCGGCGTTGTAGGCGAACGAGGCGACGATGGCCGCGGCCTGCTTCAGGTCTTCCGGTTCGGCGTGGTCCCAGGTGTCCAGATGGCTGTGGTGGACATTGGTGAAGTAGTCCAGACGGTCCTGGATGAACTGGAAGCCCGGCAGGCCGATGCGGTCGAAGCTGATGTGGTCGGTGCTGCCGGTGTTGCGGGTGGCCACGGTAGTGGCGCCCACGTCATGGAACGGCGCCAGCCAGGCTTCGAAGATCGGCATCGCCGCCAGGTTCTCCTGCGCATAGATGCCACGGAAGCGGCCCGAGCCGTTGTCCATGTTGAAGTAGACCTGGAACTTGCTGTAGTCGCGGGTCTTGCGCAGCGCACCGGTCGGCTCGCGCAGCGAGGCCGGCAAGGCCTTCTGCGCCGCGTCGGTGGGCTCCGGGAACTGGCCGAAGTGCCTGGCCACATAGGCCTGCGAGCCGATCAGGCCCTGCTCCTCGCCACTCCACAGCGCCACGCGGATGGTCCGCTTCGGCTTGGCACCGGTGGCCTTGAGGATGCGCATCGCCTCCATCATCACCGCCACGCCGGCGGCGTTGTCGGCCGCGCCGGTGCCGCTGTGCCACGAATCCATATGCGCGCCGATCATCACCACCTCATCGGGCTTGCTGCTGCCGCGGATCTCGGCCAGCGTGTTGTAACCGGGCTGGTCGGCTTCATCGGTGAAACGTGCGGCCACGTCCACGCGCAGGCGCACGGTCTGCTTGGCCTCCAGCGCGCGCACCAGCGGGTTGAAGTGCTCGCTGATCATCGCCAGTTCCGGGATGCCCACCGATTCGCCGGCCTTGCGCGACCCACCACCGGCAACCCGGATGATGCCGTTGTCCCAGCTGCTGATGCTGATCGAGGCCAGCGCGCCTTCTTCGACGAAGAACGCATTGACCTTGCTCGCCAGCGTCTGCCGCTCCTGGTACTCCTTGACCCGCTTGGCGCGCTCGGCGGTGGCGTCCTTGTCCTTGGGCAGGGTGAATTCCTGCAGGCCCTCCAGCGAGGTGGCGTCGTGCCGATGCGAATCGGGCTCGGTGCCGCGCTTGTACTCGCGCGCCTCACCCAGCAGCAGGATCCTGCCACGCAGCTTGCCGCGGTACTTCTCGATGTCCTCGGGCTTCTTGATCGCGACCTGCACCAGTTCACCTTCGACCGGGCCGTTCGTCCCCGGTGTCCAGGCCTTGGGCAGCGCATGCAGCGGTTGGATGCGGTCGCCCAGCATTTCCACGCTGGCCGAGGTGAACTCCCAGCCACGGCCGAAATCATCGAAGGCTTCGTCGTGGACGTTGTCCAGCTTCCAATCGTTGAACTTGCCGCGGGTCCAGGCGTTGGCGCGGCCCATTGCCGGCGAATTGGTCAGGCGCGGGCCGATGCGTTCGGTGAGGTAGCTGAAGGTAGCCATCACCTGCGAACGGTGGAAGGCCTCCTGGCGGATGCGGCTGACCATGTCCAGGTCCACCGACTCGCGCTGCTGCGCCCCTGCATTGCCACCCATCGCCAGCGCTACCGCCAGCACGCCCCACTTCAGCCCGCTCCACTTCAACACGCCGCACCCCTGCCCTTCGGCTCGATCATCAACCCGTCGAGTCTAGCCAGCAGGGGCGCGGCGATACCGTCCCATCGGTCATGGGCAGGAGCATGCGAACCAAGGTTCACACCCACAGGAGAGTGGTTGGTTCGCACCCACAGGAGAATGGCCACACAGGAAAGTTGTTGGTTCGCATCTCCCAAGCCACCTCATCCACTCCAGCCCAGCCACAGCTGCGCCCGCGCCGGCAGCAGCAGCAACCAGTGCCGCCGGTCGATGCTGCTGCAGCCGTACACCGCCGCGTGTGCCGGCCAGTCCTCCGGCAGGCCGCCGATGCCGATCTCGCACAGCGCTTCCGCTCCGGCCTTCCATGGCCGGTAGCGCGGCACCCTGCCCGCCAGCGCGCCGCGTCCCTGCCGCGCGCCCTGCAGCCACGCCAGCCCATGATCCTGCAATCCCTCGCAGGTGACCGCGGCCAGCTGGAAGCGGACCAGGCCGGGGGCGATCCGTGCCCCCGGCAGGGCAGCCAGCACGCCATGTGCCTGCAGCAGTGCATCCACTTCCAGCAGGGCCGGAATGCCCTGCCGTGCCCGTTGCCGCAATCCGTGGCGCCAGCCCATGGCGAACTCCTTACTTCAGCTCCGCGCCAAGCGCGTACCAGTCGACCCGGCGGGTCACCCACATCGCCAGCGCCAGGATCACGAACAGCAGCAGCGAGCCCATCAGCAGCGCGTTGTTCTCCGACACCAGCAGCCCATACAGCGCGCCATACAACACGGTCAGCAGCGCGGCAAAGCCGAGGCCACGCTTCCAGTGGCCCAGCACGTTGGCCAGGTACACCGCCTGCAGCCCGATGCAGGCCACGGCCGAGACCAGGTAGGCCTTCCAGAACGCGATGTGCTCGGACAGGCTGATCAGCAGCAGGAAGAAGATCGCCAGCGCCAGGCCCACCATCAGGTACTGCAGCGGATGGATGCGCAGCGACTTGATCAGTTCGAACAGGATGAAGCCGACGAAGGTGAGCAGCACGAACAGCACGCCATACTTCGAGGCGCGGTCGGCCTGGGTATAGGTGTCTACCGGATCGACCAGCGACACGGTCACCGCCTGCGAATCGATCGCGCCGTCGCTGCGCAGCTGGCGCTGCGCGTCGGACGCCAGCGAGGACACCGCCCAGCGTGCATCGAAGCCCTGTGCATCGACGCGCCGCTCGTTGGGAAGGAATGCACCACTGAACGACGGATGCGGCCAGCTCGAACGCAGCGCGATGCGGGTGTCATCGCCCACCGGCACCACCGACAGCATGCGGCTGCCGTCCAGGCGCAATTCCAGTTCGACGGTACTGGCGGCCAGGCTGCCGCCCTGGTCGCTGGCGAACCCGGCCACGGGCGCATGCAGGCCGCGACCGACTTCGCTGGCCGCTTCGACGCCCGGCAGCAGCCGCAGCTGCTTTCCGTCCACGCGCAGGTTGGGCGTGCCGACCAGCCCGCGCACATCGGAGACACCCAGCGCCACATACGGCTGTCCGTAGCTGCGGCCGGCCTTCACCGGGTAGTCGTCGACGGCGAAGGTCGCCTTCAGCTGGCCGTTCCAGCTGTACACCGGCACCTTGAACAGGCCGACTTCGCGCTGGCTCGGCAGCATCTCACCGCCCACTTCCAGCGTGGCCGGCATCTGCAGCCAGTGGCCTTCGCTGACCTGCACCTCGGTCTTCTTGTTGCCCTTGGCGTCGACCACTTCGACCTGCTGGCGCTCCACCCACGGCACCACCCGCACCGGCCCGACCAGGCGCTGTACCCCGGCGCGGCTGTCGGCAACCCGCGAAAAGGCCTCGTCGCGGTATGCGCTGCGCTCGGTGATGACCCCACGGATCATCATCAGTGGAACCAGCAGCAGCAGGATCAGCCCGTCGACAATGGCGAACCGCAGCAGCATTTTCAGGGATTTCATGGTCCATCCTCGTTGGAGAGGGCTGCAGGATGGACCGCTGCAGTGAGCAGGGTTTGTGGCGAATTTGAAGCGAGTGTGAAGTCAGCGCCGCGGGCGCTGGCCCGGCACGCTCAACGGCAACCATAGGCTGGCCACGGTGCCGCCGCCGTCACGGACCTCGACGCTGGCACGGCCGTCATGCAGGCGCGCGACCTCCTGCACGAACGGCAGGCCCAGGCCCGAGCTGCGCCGTCCACTGGCGGGGCGCGCCAACGAATAGAAGCGCTCGAACACCCGATCGCGCGCATAGTCCGGAATGCCCGCACCGCGGTCAGCCACCTGCAGGTGCACGCCCTGACCGTCCACCTCGGCCTGCAGCGCGATCTCCGCGCCGGCCGGCGAGAATGCGATGGCATTGTCGATCAGGTTGTGCAGCGCCTGCCGCAGCAGGTAGGCATCGCCCTGCACGGACAGGTCGGGCGCGCTGCCGATGCGCACCTGTACGCCCGCCGCCTGCGCGCGCACCTGCGCCGCAGCCGCCGCCTCGGCCAGCAGCACCGGCAACGCGATCGGGTCGCGGGTCTGCAGCCAGCCATGCTGCTCCACTTCGGCCAGCGCCAGCAGCTTGTCGATGGTCTCGGTCAGCCGCTCCTGCTGGTCGACGATGCTGCGCGCGAAATGCACGCGGTCGGCCTCGGGCAGTGGTTCCTGCAGCAGCTCGGCGGCACCGCGGATCGCCGCCAGCGGGCTCTTCATCTCGTGCGTCAGTGATTGCACGTACTGCTCGACGTAAGCCTTGCCTTCCAGCTTGCGGCGCATGGTTTCCAGCGCCTGGCCGAGATCGCCGATCTCGTCGCGGCGGCGGCGCGGCGGCGGTACCGGTTCGCCGGCGGTAACCGCGCGGGCATAGCGGCTGAGCTGGCCCAAGCCGGTGGTCAGCCACATCGTCACCAGCACGCCGACCAGCGCCGACAGCCCGATCAGCCAGGCCCCGCGCTCGATGATGGCGCGCTGGCTGGCGGCGATGAACGGATCGATGCTGCGGTTGGGCTGGGCCAGGCTGAGCACGCCGATCAGCGTGCGCCCATCGGCCGGGTCATACACCGGCGCCGCCACGTGCATCACGGTATCGCCTTCCTCGCCCGGTACCTCCGGGCTGGAACGGGCGCCATACTCGCCGCGCAGGGTGCGGTAGACATCGTTCCAGCGCGAGTTGTCGCGGCCCAGATCGCGGCCCAGCGAGTCGTAGATGACGATGCCCCGGGCGTCGGTGATGGTCACCCGGTAATCCAGCGAGCGCTTCGGGAAGCGCCAGACCATCGCCTTCAGGTCGCGCTGCCGCGCCTTGGCCAGGTTGCGGGTGAAGCCGCCGCTGCGGATGGTGCCGTCCTTGACGTCGGCGGCGGCCATCTCGGCCAGCACATTCGCCGCATCGACCAGGGTCGACTCCATTGCCTGGCGCACACCCGGTTTCACTTCATTGACGAACACCCGCATCACGAAGAACGCGGCGATGCCGGTGATCAGGAAGAAGCCCAGGAACAGCTTCAGCACCAGGCGCATCGACTAGACCTCCAGCGCGTAGCCGAGGCCACGGTGGGTGCGGATCGGATCATCACTGGCACCGGCCGCACGCAGCTTGGCGCGCAACGTCTTTACATGCGTGTCCACGGTACGGTCGGCGCTGTCGGCGCTGCTGTCCCAGCCGCGATCCATCAGCTGCGCACGGCTGAGGATGGCGCCCGGGCGTTGCAGCAACGCCTCCAGCAGCGCGTATTCGTAGCGGGTCAGGTCCAGCGCGTGGCCCCGGAAGCGGATGCGGCGGCCGTCGCGGTCGATGGCGAAGGCGCCGTGCTGCTGCCAGCCCGCATCGGCGCTGCCCGCTGTCGCCAGCGGTACGGCACGGCGCAGGCGAGCTCGCACCCGCGCCACCAGCTCGCGCGGCGAGAACGGCTTGGTCATGTAGTCGTCGGCACCCAGCTCCAGGCCGAGCACGCGGTCGACCTCGTCGTTGCGGGCGGTCAAAAAGATCACCGGCAGCTGCGCAGCCGGGCCCGGCTGTGCGCGCAGCCGCCGACACACCTCGAAGCCGCCCAGATCCGGCAGGCCCACGTCCAGCACCAGCAGATCGATACCCCCGGCCTGCAGACGTTGCAGGGCTTCGCTGCCCAGCAGGCAGTGGCTGGCGGCGTAGCCTTCGCTGCGCAGCGCGTAGAGCACGGTTTCGGCGATGGCGGCTTCGTCCTCGACCACCAGGACATGGGCAACAGGAGCTGTCATGGCGCGCAGCATAGCCGCTGCGGCCGCCGCCCCGTACACTGCCGCCCATGAACTATCGCCACGCCTTCCATGCCGGCAACCACGCCGATGTGCTCAAGCACATCGTGCAGCTGGCCCTGATCGACAGCTTCAAGCGCAAGGACAGCCCGTTCTTCGTGCTCGACACCCACGGCGGTGCCGGCCGCTACCTGCTGGCCAGTGAAGAGAGCCGCAAGACCCTGGAGGCCGAGTCCGGAATCATGCGGCTGATGGCCCAGCCCAAGCTGCCGGAGGTGGTCGAGCGCTACCTGAAGGCCGTGCAGGCCGACAACCCGGTCGGCGCACTGACCAACTACCCGGGCTCGCCGCTGCTGAGCGCACAGGCGATGCGCGCGCAGGACCGCATGGCGGTGTGTGAGCTGCAGGAACCCGAAACCGCCACGTTGAAGGCCCTGTTCGCCCACGACAGCCGCGTCGATGTGCGTCCGGGCGATGGCTACGCGCTGCTGCGCTCGCTGCTGCCGCCGAAGTTCAACGGCAGCAAGATCGGCCGCGGCCTGGTGCTGATCGACCCGCCCTACGAGGCCCAGGACGCCGAGTACCAGAACATCCTGGCCGCCCTGGCCGAGACCCTGGCACGCTGGCCGCAGGCCACCTGCGCGGTCTGGTTCCCGATCAAGCAGCGCCGCACCATCCTGCACTTCCTGCGCAAGGCCAGCGCGCTGCCGGTGAAGTCGGCGATGACCATCGAGTTCCTGGTGCGCCCGGACGACTCGCCGCTGCGCCTCAACGGCAGTGGCATGCTGCTGCTCAACCCGCCCTGGCAGTTCGATCGGGTGGTCGGGCCGGCCCTGCCGGCGCTGCGCCAGCACCTGGGCGAACCCGGTGCCAGCACCCGCCTGGATTGGCTCAAAGCCCCCGAATAACGGCCTTCACGAGGCTGTACCGCCGTGAGCCTTTCGTTCACGGAATGCAGCCCCGGTGATGCCACAATCGATGGACCACCAAGGAATCACCCGGTATGGCCACTCGCAACCGCATGCCGCCCTGGCATGAGATCTTCAAGGCTCCCAGCGGCCACGAGCTGCTGATCCGCCCCATCCGCCCGGAAGATGGCGCGCCGCTGCAAGCAGCGTTCAGCCTGTTCGGGCCGGAAGAAATCCGTGATCGTTTCCTGCAGGCGGTGACCGAGCTGTCGCCGGAAACCACCCAGCGCCTGACCCACCCCAATCCCAAGACCGAGATCACCCTGGTCGCAGCCGAATCCCTGCCCGCTGGCGAAGCGGTGGTCGGCGCGGTCGCCCGGGCCTCGATCATCCCCGGTACCCGTGAAGCCGAGTACGCGATCCTGATCAGCCGCTTCCTGATCGGCCAGGGCCTGGGCCGGCAGCTGATGCGCAAGCTGGTGAAGTGGGGCCGCGGCAAGTACCTGGACCGCCTGTACGGCGATGTGGCCGCCGAGAACGAGCCGATGAAGCAGCTGGCCGCCTCGCTGGGCTTCAAGCCGGTGCCGCACCCGACCGGCGCCGAGGGCCTGGTGCGGATGGTGCTGGAGCTGGACAACTGAAGGATGCGCCGGGCCTGGCCTGGCGACGCACTACCCGACGGGGTTTGATCGGGCTTCTGCTAAAATCCGGGGTCCATGTCGCGTACCTCATACCCCGCCCCGCCGCTGCCGCGCGCCGGCCAGCTCCGCGCCTGGTGGCGCGCCCCCGCATCGCCGACCGCCCTGGCCTGGTACCTGGCCCAGGCCGCGCGTGCGCACGACGCCCCGCTGCTGGTGATCGCCCGTGACAACCACGGTGCCAACCAGCTCGAAGCCGACCTGCAGACCCTGCTTGGCGGCGACCCGGCCCTGCCGGTGGTCGCCTTCCCGGACTGGGAAACCCTGCCCTACGACCGCTTCAGCCCGCATCCGGACATCATCTCGCAGCGCCTGGCTGCCCTGCACCGCCTGCCCGCGCTGAAGCGCGGCCTGGTGATCGTGCCGGTGCAGACCCTGCTGCAGCAGCTGGCGCCACGCAGCTACGTGATCGGCGGCAGCTTCGACCTGAAGGTCGGCCAGCGCCTGGACCTGGAGGCCGAGAAGCGCCGCCTGGAGAGCGCCGGCTACCGCAACGTGCCGCAGGTGATGGACCCGGGCGACTTCGCCGTGCGCGGTGGCCTGCTCGACGTGTTCCCGATGGGTGCCGACGAGCCGCTGCGGGTGGAGCTGCTGGACGAAGACATCGACTCGATCCGCGCGTTCGACCCGGAAAGCCAGCGTTCGCTGGACAAGGTCGCGGCCGTGCACATGCTGCCCGGCCGCGAAGTGCCGATGGACGAGGCCAGCATCGCCCGCGTGCTGGCCACGCTGCGCGAGCGCTTCGATGTCGATACCCGGCGCAGCGCGCTGTACCAGGACCTGAAGTCCGGGCTGGCCCCGGCCGGCGTCGAGTACTACCTGCCACTGTTCTTCGAGCGCACCGCGACCCTGTTCGATTACCTGCCCAGCGGCAGCCTGCCGGTGGTCTGTGCCGGTGCCGGCGAAGCCGCCGAGACGTTCTGGGCGCAGACCGGCGAGCGCTACGAACAGCGCCGCCATGATGTGGAGCGCCCGCTGCTGCCACCGTCGGCGCTGTACCTGTCGCCGGAAATGCTGCGCGAGCGCCTGAACGATGCGCCGCGCATCGAGGTGTGGTCAGCCGACCACGCACGCATCGCCGACGCGCACGCGCTGGGCGACCAGCCGTTGCCGCCGCTGCCGGTGGCCGCACGCGAGGCACCGGCCGGTGATGCGCTGAAGTCGTTCCTCGGCCACTACCCGGGCCGGGTGCTGATCGCAGCCGATTCGCCGGGCCGCCGTGAAGCCCTGCTGGAAGTGCTGCAGGCCGCCGAGCTGAAGCCACCGGTGGTGGCTGACCTGCCCAGCTTCCTGGCCGGCGATGCGCGCTTCGCGATCGCGGTGGCGCCGCTGGAGGATGGCTTCGCGCTGGACGATCCGTGCATCGCTGTGCTGACCGAGCGCCAGCTGTTCCCGGAGCGCGCTGGCAGCACCCGCCGCACGCGCCGTGCCGGCCGCGAGCCGGAAGCGATCATCCGCGACCTCGGTGAGCTGACCGAAGGCGCGCCGATCGTGCACGAGGACCATGGCGTGGGCCGCTACCGTGGCCTGATCGCGATGGACGTCGGCGGCATGCCCGGCGAGTTCCTCGAAATCGAATACGCAAAGGGCGACCGCCTGTATGTGCCGGTGGCCCAGCTGCACCTGATCAGCCGTTACTCCGGTGCATCGGCGGAAACCGCGCCGCTGCATTCGCTCGGCGGCGAGCAGTGGAGCAAGGCCAAGCGCAAGGCCGCCGAAAAGGTACGCGACGTGGCCGCCGAACTGCTGGAGATCCAGGCCCGCCGCCAGGCGCGTGCCGGCCTGGCACTGCAGGTGGACCGCGCGATGTACGAACCGTTCGCGGCCGGTTTCCCGTTCGAGGAGACCCCGGACCAGCTGGCCGCAATCGACGCCACCCTGCGCGACCTGGCCAGCAGCCAGCCGATGGACCGCGTGGTCTGCGGCGACGTCGGCTTCGGCAAGACCGAGGTGGCGGTACGCGCCGCCTTCGCCGCCGCCAGCGCTGGCAAGCAGGTGGCCGTGCTGGTGCCGACCACGCTGCTGGCCGAACAGCATTTCCGCAATTTCCGCGACCGCTTCGCCGACTACCCGATGAAGGTCGAAGTGCTGTCGCGCTTCAAGACCAGCAAGGAAATCAAGGCCGAACTGGAGAAGGTCGCCGCCGGCACCATCGATGTCATCGTCGGTACCCACCGCCTGCTGCAGCCGGACGTGAAGTTCAAGGACCTGGGCATGGTCATCGTCGACGAAGAGCAGCGTTTCGGCGTGCGCCAGAAGGAAGCATTGAAGGCGCTGCGCGCCAACGTGCACCTGCTGACCCTGACCGCCACGCCGATCCCGCGCACCTTGAACATGGCCATGGCCGGCCTGCGCGACCTGTCGATCATCGCCACGCCGCCGCCGAACCGGCTGGCGGTGCAGACCTTCATCACGCAGTGGGACAACGCGCTGCTGCGCGAAGCCTTCCAGCGCGAACTGGCGCGCGGCGGCCAGCTGTACTTCCTGCACAACGACGTGGAGAGCATCGGCCGCATGCAGCGCGAGCTGTCCGAGCTGGTGCCGGAGGCGCGCATCGGCATCGCCCACGGCCAGATGCCCGAGCGTGAGCTGGAAAAGGTGATGCTGGATTTCCAGAAGCAGCGCTTCAACGTGCTGCTGTCGACCACGATCATCGAGTCGGGCATCGACATCCCCAACGCCAACACCATCATCATCAACCGCGCCGACCGCTTCGGCCTGGCCCAGCTGCACCAGCTGCGCGGCCGTGTCGGCCGTTCGCACCATCGCGCCTATGCCTACCTGGTGGCCCCCGACCGTCGTTCGATCACCCCGGATGCGGAAAAGCGCCTGGAAGCGATCGCCTCGATGGACGAACTCGGCGCCGGCTTCACCCTGGCCACGCACGATCTGGAGATCCGCGGCGCCGGCGAACTGCTGGGCGAGGACCAGAGCGGACAGATGGCCGAGGTCGGCTTCAGCCTGTACACCGAACTGCTGGAACGCGCGGTGCGCAGCATCAAGCAGGGCAAGCTGCCCGACCTGGATGCCGGTGAGGAAGTGCGCGGCGCCGAAGTCGAGCTGCATGTGCCGGCGCTGATTCCGGAAGACTACCTGCCGGACGTGCACACCCGCCTGACCCTGTACAAGCGCATCTCCAGCGCGCGCGACAGCGATGCACTGCGCGAGCTGCAGGTGGAGATGATCGACCGCTTCGGGCTGCTGCCGGATGCGGCCAAGCACCTGTTCGCCATCGCCGAGCTGAAGCTGAAGGCCAACACGCTCGGCATCCGCAAGCTGGACCTGGGCGAGAACGGTGGCCGCATCGTGTTCGAGTCCAAGCCGAACATCGACCCGATGGCGGTGATCCAGCTGATCCAGAAGCAACCGAACCTCTACGCCATGGAAGGGCCCGACAAGCTGCGCATCAAGCATCCGCTGCCGTTGCCGGAAGACCGCTTCAACGCGGCCCGCGCCCTTCTGACCACCCTCGCCCCGGGTTGATCGCCCCCCGAATACCCCGCACCGGTCCCCACCCGGTGCGGGTGGATGCCCATGTTTCCTGACGCCGTACCCGCCCCCGACCTGCTGCACGCGCAGGCCTGCCTGATCGATGCCCTCTCGATGTCGCTGCAGATGCGCGACGCTTACACCCGCCACCATTGCGACCGTGTCGGCCTGCTCGCGCAGCGCCTGGCCGCGCACTGCGACCTCGACGCCGAGGCCTGTGAACAGATCGGCCTGGCCGCCCGCTTCCACGACATCGGCAAGATCGGCATTCCCGACGATGTGCTGCTGGCCCCGCGCCGGCACACCGACGAAGAGCGCGCGATCATGCGTGAGCACCCGGTGCGGGGCGAGCATATCTTCCTGGCCACCGGCCGCAGTGATGCCGCACCGGTCGCGCAACTGATCCGCGCCCATCATGAAGCCTTCGATGGCAGCGGCTATCCCGATGGCTTGCGCGGCGAAAGCATTCCGCTGGGCGCGCGCATCGTCACCCTCGCCGATGCCTACGATGCGATGACCAGCGTGCGTCCCTATCGTGCCGCGATGGCGCGCGAGGCTGCGCTGGGCATCATCGAGAACCAATCGGGTGGCCTGGTCGATCCCTACGTGCTGCAGCGCTTCCATCGCCTGCTGGCGCTGGAGCCGGAGCTGGCCTGACTGACGCGCTGGCTGACCCGCCGGCCGACGCACGTGTATCGCGAACATCCCGCGCTGCGCGCGATAGTCAACCAGCGGTCGACGCTACCAGGCCGCCCCTCGCCACCGGGCCGGCAAACAAAAGGCCCGGCTTTCGCCGGGCCTTTCGCAATACGCATCACGTGCGATCGGTTACCAGATCACCACGCGCTTGTCGTCGGCACGCACCATCGCGTCGCCGGCCTTGCACTGGAACGCGGCAGCGAACGACGGCATGTTCGACGGCGCACCGTTGGCACGGAAGTTGGCCGGGGCGTGCGGATCGGTGTTCAAGCGCACGCGCAGTTCACCGTCGGTGAAGTTGCGACGCCACACGGTGGCCCAGTTCATGAAGAAGCGCTGGTCCTGGCTGTGGCCATCGACGTCGACGTTCGCCTTCGGGTCTTCCTTCAGCGCCATCTGCAGCGCGTCGTAGGCCACGGTCAGGCCGCCGAGGTCGCCGATGTTCTCGCCCAGGGTCAGCTTGCCCTTCACGAACACGCCCGGCACTGACTCATAGCCGTCGAACTGCGCGACCAGCTGGTCGGTGCGCTGGGTGAAGGCCTTGCGGTCGGCGTCGGTCCACCAGTTGTCGAAGTTGCCGTTGGCGGCGAACTGGCTGCCCGAGTCATCGTAGCCGTGCATCATCTCGTGGCCGATGACCGCACCGATGCCGCCGTAGTTCAGCGCCGGATCGGCCTTGGCGTCGAAGAACGGCGCCTGCAGGATTGCCGCCGGGAACACGATCTCGTTCTTGGTGGCGTTGTAGTAGGCGTTGACCGTCTGCGGGGTCATGCCCCACTCGGTCTTGTCCACCGGCTTGCCGATCTTGTCCAGCATGTAGCGGTAGTTGAACGCACGCGCCGCCTGCATGTTGCCCAGGTAGCTGTCGCCATTGGTCTGCAGGCCGGCCCAGTCACGCCACTTGTCCGGGTAACCGATCTTCGGGGTGAAGCTGGCCCACTTTTCCAGTGCCTTCTTCTTGGTCTCTTCGCCCATCCACGGCAGCTGCTCCAGGCGCGCCTTCAGCGCTACCGAGAGATTCTCCACCAGGTGCTGCATGGCCACCTTCGACTCGGCCGGGAACACCGCGTCGACGTAAAGCTGGCCCAGCGCTTCACCCATGCCGCCGTTGACCGACTCCAGCACGCGCTTCCAACGCGGCTGCATTTCCTTCTGGCCACGCAGGGTGGTGCCGTAGAAGTCGAAGTTGGCCTTCTCGAACGAGCTGCTCAGGTACGGCGAAGCGTCATCGATGGTGTGGAAGCGCAGGTAGGCCTGCCAGGTGCTGGCTGGCACGTCGGCCAGCATCTTGTCCATTTCACCGAAGAAACCCGGCTGGGCCAGCGAGAACTTCTGCGCGGCCGGCACCTTCAGGGTGTCGAACAGCGCGGTCCAGCTGAAGTTCGGGGTCAGCCTGTCGGCGTCGGCCGCGCTGAGCGGGTTGTAGCGCTTGGCCGGGTCACGCATTTCGATGCGCGACATCGAGGCCTTGGCCAGGCGGGTTTCGAAGGCCATCACGGCCTTGGCCTGCTCGGTGGCCTGTGCAGCATCCACGCCGGACAGGGTCAGCACCTGCGCGATGTAGGCCACGTAGGCATCGCGGATCTTGGCCTGCGCGTCGTCGAAGTAATAGCCCTTCTCCGGCAGGCCGAGGCCGCCCTGGCCGACGTAAGCGATGACGTTGGCCGAATCCTTGTAGTCGGCATTGGCAAACAGCGAGAACAGCACGCCCTTGCCCTCAGCCTGGCTGTCGCGCAGGTACTGGGTGATGGCGGCGGTGTCATTCAGCGCGGCGATCTTGTCCAGCTGCGGTTGCAGCGGCGCCAGGCCTGCGGCTTCGATCTTCGCTTCGTCGTTGCCGGTCTTCCAGATGTCACCGATCTTGGCTTCCACCGAGCCGGCCTTGGCCTGGCTGGCGGCGGCCTGCTGCACCAGCGCGTGCTGCACTTCCAGCGAGCGCTCGCGCAGGATCTCGAAGCTGCCCCAGGTAGTCTGGTCGCCCGGCACCGGGTTGGCCTTCAGCCACTTGCTGTTGACGAAGCCATTGAGGTCGGTACAGGCCGAAATGGCCGGGTCCAGATCGGCGCTGTTGAGCGAGATCAGCGGCGTCTTGATCTGCGACTGATCGAAGGCCGGCTTGGCATCGGCAGTGGCGGCCGGTGCGGTTTCGTTCTTGCCACAGGCGGCCAGCGAGGCGGCGATGGCGATCGTCAGGCCCAGCGGGACCAGATTGCGGACGTTCATGAGGCTCTCCTGCGGGTAATTCCACAGGGTAGCCGGGGAGGCCCGCGGCAGGGACCGGCCAAAGGTCACAGGGCCTGCCCCTCTATCGTCGAGCATGGCTCGACTCTACAAAAACGAAGGCCGGCTTGCGCCGGCCTTCTTCTTATTTCGCCTTGCCCTGGTTGGCCACCGCTTCTGCGGCCTTGCGCGCCGCTTCCGGGTCGCCCAGGTAGCGGAACGACTTCACCGTCAGGTCGTCGTTCAACTCGAACAGCAGCGGGATACCGGTCGGGATGTTCAGCTCGAGGATTTCCTCGCGCGAGACGTTGTTGAGGTACTTGTACAACGCGCGCAGCGAGTTGCCGTGGGCGGTGACCAGCACGGTCTTGCCGTCCTTCAGCTGCGGCGCGATGGCGTCGTGCCAGTACGGCAGCACGCGGTCCAGCGTGGTCGCCAGCGATTCGGTGCCCGGCAGCGCGTTGCGGTCCAGGCCGGCGTAGCGGCGGTCATGGATCGGGTGGCCCGGATCTTCCAGTTCCATCGGCGGCGGCGGGATGTCGTACGAGCGACGCCACACCTTGACCTGCTCCTCGCCATGCTTGGCCGCAGTCTCGGCCTTGTCCAGGCCCTGCAGGCCGCCGTAATGGCGCTCATTGAGGCGCCAGGACTTGTTCACCGGCAGCCAGTCCTGTTCCATCTCGGCCAGCGCACCCTGCAGGGTGTGGATGGCGCGCTTGAGCACCGAGGTGTGGGCGACATCGAACTGCAGGCCTTCCTCGCGCATCAGGCGGCCGGCGGCGGCCGCTTCCCGGCGCCCCTGCTCGGTGAGGTCGACATCGACCCAGCCGGTGAAGCGGTTGTCCAGGTTCCACTGGCTCTGGCCATGGCGCAACAGTACGAGTTTACGGGTCACTGCAGGGTCTCCAACGCGAGGAAAGGCAGGCCGCCATTGTAGCCCCGGCCGCTGCTCACCGGGCCGTGGCGCCGCGCATGCAATGCTGTGGCCGATGAATACGATGATCGACCCCGGGCGCTGGGAAGGCAGCGTCAGCGCCGCCCGCGCGCAGCAGCTTCAGCTGGCCGGCCGGGTGGAACGCCAGGACCGCCTGCCCCGCAACGTGCGCTGGCTGGCCGGGCTGGATGTCGGCTTCGAGGAGGACGGCGCCATCACCCGCGCCGCTGCGGTATTGCTGGACGCAACGACGCTACGGCCTGTCGCGCAGGAGATCGCGCGCATTCCCACGGTGATGCCCTACATCCCCGGCCTGCTCAGCTTCCGCGAACTGCCCGCGTTGTTGGCCGCGTTGGCCTTGCTGCCGCGCACACCCGATCTGGTGTTCGTCGATGGTCACGGTATCAGCCATCCACGCCGACTGGGCGTCGCCGCGCACCTGGGCGTGGTCACCGACCTGCCGAGCATCGGCGTGGCCAAGTCGAAACTGGTGGGCCGCTTCGTCGAACCAGCCGCCGAGGCCGGTGCGCATACGCCGCTGCTGGACGGCGAGGAACAACTGGGTTGGGTACTGCGCAGCAAGGTGCGCTGCAAACCGTTGTTCGTGGCCGGCGGCCATCGGGTCAGCGCGGATACCGCGCTGGACTGGGTGCAGCGCACACTGCGTGGCTACCGCCTGCCGGAGCCGACCCGGCTGGCGGATCGGCTGGCCTCGCGCCGGGACGAATGACCGCAGCGGGCATTCCCGGCGCGGCCTTCGATTTCGATCAACGATGCACGTGGCCGCGATGGCCCTGCGCATCCTCGCCGTGGTCGTGGCCTTCATGGCCCTCGTGGTCGCCGCCCTTGGCCGGCGCCGGCTCACCACAGGCCTCGCCGCAGTGGTCCGCCTCGATCTGCAGCGTCACGTGTTCGATGCCGAAGTCATCGTGCAGGCGGCCGCCCAGTTCACGGCGCAGCGCATCGGCATCGGTGCCGTCGCGCATCACGATGTGCGCGGTCAGTGCCGGCGTGCTGGAAGCCAGCGCCCACACATGCAGGTCATGCACGTCCAGCACGGCCGCGTGGCCGGACAGGCTGTCGCGCACCTTGGCCACGTCCATGCCCTTGGGCACGCCTTCCAGCAGCACGTTGATCGCCTCGCGCATCAGCACGTAGGTGCGCGGCAGTACCCACAGGCCGATCAGCACGGCCAGGATCGGGTCGATCGGCTTCCAGCCGGTCCACTTGATCAACAACGCGCCGGCGATCACCGCCACCGAGCCCAGCATGTCCGCCCACACTTCCAGGTAGGCGCCCTTCACGTTGAGGCTCTCGCCGCTGCCGGCCTGCAGCAGGCGCATCGAGATCAGGTTGATGATGAGGCCCGCGGCGGCGATCACCAGCATGCCGGAGGAAGCGATCTCCTGCGGCTCGCGGAAACGCCCCACCGCCTCCCACAGGATGTAGGCGGCGACCACGAACAGCATCGCGCCGTTGATCATCGCGCCCAGCGCTTCCAAGCGTGCATAGCCGTAGGTGCGGCGCGCGTCCGGCGGGCGCCGGCTCAGCCGCACCGCCACCAGCGCGATCATCAGCGCCAGCGCATCGGTGGCCATGTGTGCGGCATCGGACAGCAGCGCCAGGCTGTTGGTCCAGAACGCGCCCACCACTTCGACGACGAGGAAGGTGGAGGTCAGGCCGAGCGCCCACCATAGGGGTTTCTCGTGGCGGATCTGGGATGGCAGGTGATCGTGGTCGTGGCCCATGGCAACAGCTCCTTTGCGATGGGAGGCAGGCTACGCGTGCGTGCGTAGGGAAACTATCACGGTGTTTATAACATTGCAGGCCACGCGGTCCCTCATCGGGCCGGGCCCGGCGCTACTGGAGCCCGTCCGGTGGCGCCAGTCCCGCCCCGGCGATCACAGCGGAGCGAAGTCCGCGTCCGGTCAGAATCCGAAGCGCAGGCTGGCCCAGTACGCGCGACCCGGCTCGTTGTAGGTCGCCGCACCGGCATCGCTGCTGTTGGCTTCGCGGAACAGGCGCTTGTCGGCCAGGTTGTTCACACCGAAGCCGAAGCTGACCGTCTCGGTCACCCTGTAGCGCGCGCTCACGCCCCAGATGTTGTACGCCCCGCGATCCTGCAGCGCGAGCGACGGATCGCAGGTGCCGGTGCAGCGCGGATCATTGTTGATGTTGGTGGTGGCCGGCTTCTGCCTGCCATAGAAGGTACCGGTCAGCAGCAGCGACAGCTTGTCGGTGGCCTGCCAGTCCAGCATGGTGTTGATCGTGTACTTCGGGATCACCGACAGCGGCTGGCGCGTGGTCTTGTTCTCGTTCTCCACCATGTAGGTGAAGTTGTTGCTCCACTTCAGGCGGTTGCCCTGCTCGCCCAGCAGCGGGATCACCAGGTTGCCTTCCAGCCCCTGCACGATCGCCTTCGGCGCGTTCTCCCAGCGGAAGATGCGGCCCCTGCCGTCGGCGGTCAGGCCGATCTGGTCGTAGCCGGCCTGGATCTTGTCCTTGTAGTCGTTGTGGAAGTAGGTCAGCGACGCCTGCCAGCCACTCTGCGGCGCCCACTCCACACCCAGTTCCTTGTTCAGGCTGGTTTCCGCCTTCAGGTCCGCATTGCCGCGCATGTAGCAGCCGGCCCCCAGGCTCGGCAACGCATTCGGGCAACCATTGCCGCGGGTGTAGTACAGGTAGTCCGGGTTGGACTGGTACAGGTTCGGTGCCTTGAAGGCGCGCGCGATGCCGCCCTTCACCACCCAGTCGCTGTTGATGCGGAACTGCGCGTTGAGGCTGGGGCTGGTGTTGTTGCCGAACTGGCTGTGGTGGTCGAAACGCAGGCCCGGGGTGACGATCCAGCGCTCGCCCAGGTAGATGTTGTCTTCCACGAACACCGCAGTGGTCTGCGCATCGGCTTTGCCGCGTGCACGGTCGGCCGACAGGCCGGGGAAACCGCCGCCGCTGCTGCTGGACTGGCTCATCGAGTACGGATCGGTCAGGCGGCTGTCGAGGTATTCAAAGCCCAGCGTCCAGATGTTCTCGGCGCCGCCCAGCGTGGTCGGGAAGCTCACTTCGCCATCCAGCTGGTAATTGCGCAGGCGCGAGGTCGACCAGTCGGTGCCGTTGAAGCTGCCTTCCGGGCCACCGGCCAGGCCTTCATTGATGCGCGAGTTGTTCACCGCCTCGACCGCGGCCGTGAGCCGCGAGGTCACGTCGCCCCAGCGGCCACGATGGGTGATCGCACCGGTGTTGCGGTACATGCGGTTGGTTTCCGCCTTGCCGTCGGCCAGCGCGGCCAGATCGACACCGGTCGAGGTGCCGGTGGTGCTGACGGCGCGGTCGCCGGCATAGATGTTGCCCTGGCGGCTGGTGCCGGCTTCGAACTCGACCACCTGGTCGGCGGTGAGGTCCCAGCGCAGCAGCGCGTTGATGTCACGGTTCTTGACGCCTTCGCGGCCAGCCGGCGGTACGGCATTCGGGTTGGTCGCGTACTGGCGGTTGAGGTCCAGCGAATCGGCGTCGGTCTTGTTGAGGTTGCCGTACAGCCGGAATGACAGGGTGTCGGTCATCGGGCCGCTCAGCTGCAGGCCGACGCGCTCGCTGCCGCCTTCGGCGCTGTGCTCGGGCACCAGGCCATACAGGTCAACCGCGCCGGTCAGGTCGCCGGTCGGGCGCTTGGTGATGATGTTGACCACGCCGCCGGAAGCGCCGGAACCGTAGCGGGCTGCCGCCGGTCCGCGCAGCACTTCGATGCGCTCGATCATCTCCGCGGGGACCCAATTGGTGTCGCCGCGCGTGTTGCGCTCACCGCTGCGACCCATGCGTACGGCGTCACGCGCACCGATGCGCTTGCCGTCGACCAGGATCAGGGTGTTTTCCGGGCCCATGCCGCGCAGGTCGATCTGGCGGTTGTTGCCGTACTGGCCCGAGGCGCTGTTGCCGGTCAGGTTGACGCCCGGCATGGTGCGCAGCAGTTCGGCGATGTCGTTGGCCGGCGGGCGCTTGGCGATGTCCTCGGCGGTGATGGTCGAGGTGCCCAGCGCCTGCCGCGCGATCTGCGAGGCAGTGACGTGCACCGTGTCGATATCGGTTGCGTCGGTTTCGGCCTGGGCGGTCAGGGCGCTGCCCGCCAGCAGGGCGACAACGGCGAGCGCCAGCGGGCGCGGCGAAAGTACAACGGCTCGGGACATGATCTGGACCTTCTGGCAGGGCAACGGGGCCTCTGGCAAAGGGCTTGAGGCAACGACGAGGGGGGAGGCGGAGCGTCGCTGCAGTCGCCTGCGGCCCGTTCCGTGCGCGCATTCTCCCATTAATGCGATTGATTCTCAAATGCGTTCACTCATTGCAGCAGCAGGCGCGATGTGCTTTGCGCACCGAGCAAGCCTGCATCGCGCTTAAACTGGCCGGCTCACCCGCCATCAACTGCACGCCACCGCGGCCGATACCGGTGGTTTGCCGTACGCAGCCAGAGATCGACGTGGAACCACCCCAATTGGACGATGCCAGCCAGCCGTTGGCCGAGGCGTGGCAGCATTGCCTGCAACAGGCCGGCCCGGCCGCCACCGCGCTGTTGCGCGCCGCTGCCACCGACGCCCCACCCGCGCTGGCCCAGCGCTTCTACGAAGTGCTGCTGCAGGATGCACGGGCACGCCGCTTCCTGTCCCACGAGCAGGTCAAGCAGCGCCTGCAACCGGCCATGCAGCGCTGGCTGGTGCAGTTGCTGACCACCGACGCCGCCGGCATCGCCACCACCGTGGCCTCGCAACGGGTGATCGGTGATGTGCACGCGCGGGTCGGCATTCCTGTCGACCTGGTGACCCGTGGTGCGCGCGTGCTCAAGCACGAGCTGTTCGTGCGCCTGCGCGACACTGCGCCCGACAGTGCCACCGCCTTCGCCGCCATCGACTGCCTCAGCGCGATCATGGACATCGCCATGGAAGGCATGACCCTGGCCTACACCCACGCGCGCGAACGCTCCACCCGTGCCGATGCGGCCTACCGGTTGTTCTCGCTGGTGCAGAACGTCAGCACCGAACGCGAGCGCCAGCGCGCCCTGCTGCTGGACTGGGAGAACGCCCTGCTGTACGCCCTGGCCGGCCATGTGCAGGGCAGCGACAGTGCCAGCCTGGCCAGCTCCGAGTTCGGCTTGTGGTTCACCCACAAGGGCATCCCCAGCTTCGGTGAAAGCAGCGAGACCCAGCAGGTCGGGCAGTTGATGGCGCGTATCGATGACAACCTGCAGCGCGCGAACAGCGATGCTGCACAACGCTTGGCGGTGCTGCCTGTCATCCGCGAAGACCTGGCAGCCATCCGCACGCTGATGACACTGCTGTTCGAGCGCATCGGCGAACTGGATGCCGGCAGCGACGCCCTGACCAATCTGCTCAACCGCCGCTTCCTGCCCACGGTGCTGCGCCGGGAGATCGAGCTGGCCACCCGCAACCACACGCCGTTCTCGCTGCTGCTGCTCGATCTGGATCACTTCAAGGCCATCAACGACGGCCACGGCCATGATGCCGGCGACCGCGCGTTGCAGCACGTGGCCGGCCTGCTCGGCCAGCTCACCCGCGGCAGCGATTATCTGTTCCGCTATGGCGGCGAAGAATTCGTGGTGGTGCTGGTCGCGGCCAGCGAATCGCAGGCCGAAGTGATTGCCGAAAGCCTGCGCCGGCAGATTGCACAGTCGCCGGTGGCCCTGGCCAATGGACAGGTACTGGCGCTGACCGCCAGCATCGGCGTGGCCGGCCATGACGGCCACCCGGATTACGAGCGGCTGATGGCGCGCGCCGACGCCGCGATGTACGAGGCCAAGCGCAGCGGCCGCAACCGCGTGGTGGTGGCCAGCGACGCGCTGCAGGAGGCGCCGGGACGGCGCGCATTGCAGCGGTAGCGTCAGCGCCGGACGGGCGTGTCACTCCGCAGGGGCACGCCGCGGTATGCACCACATCCCCACCACAGCAGCGCCAGCATTGCGATGCCCGCCCCCAGCAGGCACACCGCGGCCCAGCCATGCCGGGCCTGCACCCAGGGCCCGGCCGCCGCACCGATGCCGCTGCCCACCGCGTAGAACAGCATGTACAGCGCCACCAGGCGCCCATGCTGTTCAGCCGGCGCACGCAGCAGCAAGGCCTGGTTCGACACGTGCAGTGCCTGCCCACCGAGGTCGAGCACGACCACGCCCAGCAGCAGCAGGGACACTGACTGTTGAAGGCCCAGCAGCGGCCACCAGGCAAGCAGCATCAACACCAGCGCGCCAATGCTGACCCGATGGGCGAAGCCACGATCCATCCAGTGCCCCACACGCGCCGCCATCAGCGCGCCGAGCACACCGGCCAGGCCAAGGGCACCGATGGCGGCGGTCGACCAGCTCAACGGCGGTGCCGACAGTGGCAGCGGCGCCGCTGCCCAGAACACATTGAGACCGGCAAACAGCAGCAGCGCCAGCGGACCACGCTCGCGCAGCGTTCGATCCCGCCGCAGCATGCCCAGCATCGAGCGCAGCAGCGCCGACCAGCGCGGCGGTATCGCCGGCACCGGAACCGCCGGCAGCCGCCGCCACAGCACCCCTGCCAGAGCTGCCATCACCAGCGCTGAAAGCAGATAGACCGCCCGCCAGCCAGCGCTGGCCGCCACCACGCCCGATACCACGCGCGCCAGCAGCAGGCCGATGAACACTCCCCCCTGCACCACGCCCACGCTGCGACCGCGCTGCTCGGGCGGCGACAACGTGGCGGTATAGGCGATCAACCCCTGGGTCAGCGCCGTGCCCAGCAGCCCGGCCAGCAGCATGCCCGACAGCAGCCACACTGCGCTGCGTGCCGCCGCCAGCCACACCAACGCCACCACCAGTGCCATCAGCTGCAACCGCAGCAGCCGGCGGCGGTCACCGCGGTCAGCCAGTGGAAGCAGTCCGAGCAGCGCCAGCACGCTGCCAGCCTGGGTAGCGGCCAGTACCGCGCCCGCCACCGCGCGATCCAGCGCGAACGCCTGCGCCAGCTGGTCCAGCAGAGGCTGGGCGTAATAGACGTTGGCGACGCTGGCGCCTGCGGCAACGGCCAGCAGGACCAGCAGTGGTCGTGGAATGGATTCGGCCTTCATGATGTGGTTGCAAATTGAAACTTGATGCAGGCTAGCTACATTGGTTTTAAACTGCAACTACATTCGGAGATACCCGCCATGCACGCTGACAGTCCCTGCCCCGTCGCCCGCAGCGCCGACCTGTTGGGTGATCGTTGGTCGCTACTGGTGATCCGCGATGCCTTCGATGGCGTCCGCCGCTTCGGCGACTTCCAGCGCAGCCTCGGCGCGGCGCGCAACATCCTCAGCGATCGCCTGCGCAGGCTGGTCGAGGCCGGCATCCTGCAGCTGCAGCCGGCCTCCGATGGTTCGGCCTACCAGGAATATGTGCTCACCGCCGCCGGACTGGAGCTGTTCCCGCTGCTGGTCGCGCTGCGCCAATGGGGCGAGCGCCATCGCTTCGAGTCCGGCGAAGCGCATTCGCAGCTGATCGAATCGAGCACACGGCGGCCGCTGCCCTACATGCAGCCGCGTGGGCGCGATGGCCAGCCGCTGCAGGCTGCCGCCACCCGCGTGCGCAAGCTCAAGGACGATGGGCGCGTGGCCTGATCCGCCCATTCGCGCACACCACCGCACGGCCATGCCGGGTAGCATCGGGCCTTTCCGCCGCTGGATGCCGCCGATGTCGCGCTACCGCCCCTTCCTGTCGACCGCCCTGCTGCTGGCCTGCGCCACGGGAACCCTGCAGGCCCGCGAGGTCGCCGCACCGGCCGCCCATGTGGAGGCCGATGGCCCCTATGTGTTCCGCCAGGGCAACCAGCTGCAGGCCAAGTGGATCTGCACCGACAAGGTCGAGTCGCGCACGCTGGCCATTGGCGCAGCAGGTACCGATGTCGCGCCGCGCTGCGGGTACGCGCACACCGTGCACGTGGCCGCATCCACTGCGCCCTCGGTCTCCGTGCTGCCGGCGGTGCCGCGCATCGTGGCGCTGTCCGACATCCATGGCCAGTACGGTCTGCTGGTACGCCTGCTGCGCGCCAACAAGGTGATCGATGCCCAGGACCGCTGGGCCATGGGCAGGGACACCCTGGTCATCGCCGGTGATGTGTTCGACCGCGGCCCGCAGGTGACCGAAGCGTTCTGGCTGCTGTATGGCCTTCAGCAGCAGGCCGCCGCTGCCGGTGGCGCGGTGCACTTCGTGCTCGGCAACCACGAGACCATGGTGCTGTACGACGATCTGCGCTACGTCAACCCGAAGTACCTGCGCAGCGCGCAGCTGCTCGGCCGTAGCTACCCCCAGCTGTACGCCGCAGATTCGGTGATCGGCCAATGGCTGCGCACCCGCCCGGTGCTGCTGAAGATCGGTGACACCCTGTTCCTGCATGGCGGCATCTCGCCCGAGGCGGTGGCACTGGCACTGGACCCGGCGCGCACCAACGCGGCCTACCAGGCCTCGCTGGGCCTGCCCAAGGCCGAAGTGAAGGCCGACCCCGCCACCGCGCCGCTGTATGACGGCAAGACCAGCCCGATCTGGTACCGCGGCTATTTCGACGGGCGCCTCGACACGGCGGGCGTGCAGGCGGTACTGGACCGCCTGCAGCTGAAGCGCATCGTGGTTGGCCATACCTCGATGCCGCACGTCAGCAGCTTCCATGGCGACCGCGTGATCGCGATCGACAGCAGCATCAAGAACGGCGAGAACGGCGAGCTGCTGTTCATCGAAAACGGCGCACTCAGCCGTGGCCTGCTGGACGGCTCACGGGTGCCGCTGGCGCCGGGCGAACCCGGCCTGCAGGACTGAATGGCGGGACAGCGCGGCGGCGGCCGACCGTGCCGCGCTGCTCCACCTTCACCCGGTTTGCGGCTACCCTCGGCAGCCGAGAGGCCCACCCCGTCCATCCGGAGGGCCTGACCGTTACAGGAGCCCCCGCGCATGCGCGTATTGATTGCTGAAGACGACCCGGACATTGCCTCCGGCCTGTGCGCCTCGTTGCGCCGGCAGGGGCATGTGGTCGACCACGTCGACAATGGCGCGCACGCCGATGCTGCGCTGGGCTCCACCCAGTACGCGCTGCTGGTGCTGGACCTGGGCCTGCCACAACTGGATGGCCGCGACGTGCTGCAGCGCCTGCGCCAGCGCGGTGATGGCCTGGCGGTACTGGTGGTGACCGCGCGCGATGGCCTGGCCGAGCGCGTGCGCGTGCTCGACCTCGGTGCCGATGACTATCTGGTCAAGCCGTTCGCGCTGGACGAATTCGAAGCGCGCGTGCGTGCGCAGCTGCGCCGGGTCACCAGCAATGGCAATCCGGACCTGCGCATCGGCCGCCTGCGCCTGGACCTGGCCGGTCACCGGGTGTGGATCGATGACCAGTCGCTGGAACTGACCGCGCGGGAGTTCGGCCTGCTGTCGGCACTGGCGGTACGCGCCGAGCGCATCGTCTCGCGCGCGCAGCTGGTGGAGGCGCTGTGCGACTGGGGCCAGGACCTGACCGACAACGGCCTGGACATCGCCCTGCACCGCCTGCGCCGCAAGCTGCAGCCGGGCGGCATGGGTATCCGCACCGTGCGTGGGCTGGGCTACATGCTGGAAGACGGGCAGGACGACAGCGCCCCGTGATCAGCGGACCGCCCAGCCTGCGCCGGCGCCTGCTCGCCTTCCTGGCGTTGCCGATGCTGGGCCTGCTCATCTTCAATACGATCCTGGCCTATTACGTTGCGCTGGACTATTCCAACCGTATCCACGACCGCAACCTGATCGACGATACGCATTCATTCGCGCAGATGCTGAGCACCATGCCGGTGACCAGCGACCTGTCACCGCAGGCGCGCTTCCTGATCGAATACGATCCCGACGGCCATCGCTATTTCAACGTCGACAGCAGCCGCAAGGGCACCCTCAGCGGCAACGCCGACTTCAGCCCATACGCGCCGTCGCAGGACTGCGCGGGCGTGCATCCGGCGCTGTATGACGGCAATCTCAACGGCCAGCAGGTGCGCATGGCCACCGTCTGCACCCAGGCGATGAATGATCCGCAGGACCAGCTGGCGGTGACCGTCGCCGAAAGCATGGCCGACCGCCGCCAGCGCGCGCGCGAGATCCTGATGATCATCATCCCGCTGATGACCATGCTGGCGCTGGGCACCGCCGCCCTGGTCTGGTTCGGCGTGACCTACGGCCTGCGCATCCTGACCCCGCTGAGGACCCGCCTGGCACAGCGCCGCGGCGAACTGGCGCCGATTTCCGATGCCGACGTGCCGGAAGAGATCCAGCCGCTGATCAGCACCATCGACGATCTGTTCGCACGCCAGGCCGAGATGATCACCCTGCAGAACCGCTTCATCGCCGATGCCGCCCACCAGCTGCGTTCGCCGCTGGCCGGCATGGCCCTGCACGTGGACCAGGCGCTGGCGCATGGCGACCCGGACACCGTGCGCGAGGCCCTGCAGCACATCCGCCGGCTCAACCAGCGCACCGCCCGGGTCAGCACCCAGCTGCTGGCGCTGAGCCGGGCGCAGACCGTGCCGGACACGGTGGAAGCGCTGGACCTGTGCGAACTGGTCCCGCAATGGGTCGGCATGCGCGTGCCGGAGGCGATCCGCGATGGCATCGACCTCGGCTACCGCGGCAGCAGCCAGCCGCTGCGCGTGCTCGGCAACGGTGCCATGCTGCAGGAGGCGCTGGACAACCTGATCGACAACGCCCTGCGCTATGCCGGCCGTGATGCCACCGTCACGGTCGGCGTGCACGCGCTGGATGACAATGACGTCGAACTATATGTGGAAGACAACGGCCCCGGCGTGCCCGAGGACGTGATGCCCCGGCTTGGCGAACGCTTCTTCCGTGCCCCCGGCACCGCCGCCAGCGGCACTGGGCTGGGGCTGGCCATCGCCCATGAGGCCGTGGAGCACTTCGGCGGCCGCCTGGCCTTCCTCAACCGGCCCGGCGGCGGGCTGAAGGTGGCCATCACGCTGCCGCTGCTGAAGGCCCCCTGACCCGGCCCGGGGCGTTGAAAGGCTGGTGAAAATCGCGCTTGCGATCCTGCCATCCCCACTGCCGTCCCGGAGCCGCCAGGTGACCGAATCGCACGACTTCTTCCTCCCCGGTGGCCCGCAGGGCGTGCTGCTGGTGCATGGCCTGACCGGCACCCCGGCGGAAATGCGCATGCTGGGCAAGGGCCTGAACAACGCCGGCTTCACCGTGCACGGCGTACAGCTGCCCGGCCATTGCGGCACTGTGGATGACCTGCTGGCGACCACCTGGGAGCAGTGGTACCAGGGCGTGGAAGATGCGGCGGCCACTCTGCGTGGCAAGGTCGACCAGCTGTTCGTCGGTGGCCTGTCGATGGGCGCGGTGCTGTCGCTGGCACTGGCCGCGCGCCGCCCCGAGTGGGTGTCCGGCGTCGGCGTGTACGGCGCCACCTTCCGCTACGACGGCTGGAACATCCCGGCCGTGGCCCGCCTGTCGTTCCTGCTGCCGTGGTTCAAGCGCTTCAACATCGGTCGCGACCGCATGTTCATGGAGGAGCCGCCGTACGGCCTGCGTGACGAACGCCTGCGCGCGCAGGTCAGCGCCGCCATGCTGTCCGGCGACAGCGCCGCCGCCGGCCTGCCGGGCAACCCCTGGCATGCCCTGGCCGAAATGCGTGCACTGAGCCACTGGACCCGCCGCCACCTGCACCAGGTGACCGCACCCTGCCTGGTGATGCACGCCCGTGAGGATGATGTGGCCAGCATGGGCAATGCCGAACTGGTGATGTCGCGGGTCAGCGGCCCGAAGGAACTGGTGGTACTGGAAGACAGTTACCACATGATCACCATCGACCGCGAACGCCGCGACGTCATCCGCCGCAGCGCGCGCTTCTTCACCGAGATCGGTGAACGCAGCGGCGTGCTCAAGGCGGTGGCCTGAGATGGGGGCACTCGCCACCCTGCTGTGGCTGGCCAACGTCGTGCTCGATACCGGTGGCCAGCTCGCCTTCAAGGCTGCGGCCAGCGACCCGCAGGACGGCGAAGGACTGCAACGCTGGAAACACATGCTCAGCCGCCCCTGGCTGTGGATCGGCATCGCCTGCTATGTGCTTGAGTTCGTCGCCTGGATCGCCTTCCTGTCACTGGTACCGCTGTCCAAGGGCGTGCTGCTGGGCTCGATCAACATCGTGGCGCTGATGATCGCCGGCCGCTTCCTGTTCCGCGAGAAGCTCACGCCGCTGCGGGTCACCGGCATGCTGCTGGTCACTGCGGGCGTGGCGGTGGTGGGGGCCGGCTCATGAGGCGCCTGTATGTGATCGGTTTCCCGCTGCTGATGGCCTTCGACACGCTGGCCCAGCTGTGCTTCAAGTATGCCGGCGATGCCGCGCTGCCGGTCGAGGCCAACAGCGCGTGGCTGCTGCGCGTGCTGTCGCAGCCGTGGGTGTACGGCGCCATCCTCGGCTACATCGGTGCGTTCTTCACCTGGATGAGCCTGCTGCGCCATGCGCCGATCGGCCCTGCGTTCGCCGCTTCGCACCTGGAAGTGATCAGCGTGCTGCTGCTGTCGGCCTGGCTGTTGAACGAGCCGCTGACCCTGCATCACCTGGTCGGTGCGGTACTGATCGTGGCCGGTATCGTCTGCCTGGGCCGTGCCGAAGCAGACGACCCGCACAGCCCCGCCGAAAGCACCGCATGAGCGCGTTGCGATGAGCCTGTTCGCGCGCGAACTGCCACCGACCGCAGGCCTGCCGATGCAGGCCAGCGACTTTCTTCCCGGTGGTGGCGACCTGCGCGCGATCCTGGCCAACCAGCTGGGCACACCGCCGCTGCAGCTGACCTGCTCCGGTACCCACGCGCTGCTGATTGCACTGCGCACCCTGCGCAAGCGCGCGCCCAAGCGCGACACCGTGATCCTGCCGGCCTACACCTGCCCGCTGGTGCCGATCGCGGTGCACAGCCTGGGCCTGCGCGTGCAGCTGTGCGATACCCGCCACGGCCACTTCGACTTCGATCCCGGCCAGCTCAAACGGCTGGCCGATGCGCGCACGCTGGCGATCCTGCCGACCCACCTGGGTGGCCGCATCGCCGACGTCGAGCTGGCCTGCGAGATTGCACGCGGCGCGGGTGCCTGGGTCATCGAGGATGCCGCGCAGGCACTGGGTGCCCGGATCGGCAACAGCAGTGTCGGACTGCGCGGCGATATCGGTTTCTTCAGCCTGGCCGCTGGCAAGGGACTGAGCCTGCACGAAGGCGGCCTGCTGGTCAGCCGTGACGACGAGCTGCGTGCCGCGCTGGCAGGACATGCTGCCGAACAGGTGCGTTCCAGCCTGCGCTGGGAGCTGCTGCGCAGCGTGCAGCTGCTCGGCCTGGCGGCCTGCTACCGACCTTCGCTGCTGTCGCTGGTATACGGCAATCCACTGCGCAGCGCGCTGCAGCGTGGCGACCTGGAAGAAGCGGTCGGTGACATTTTCCCGCTGCAGATTCCACAGCACCGGGTCAGCCAGTGGCGGCAGAACATCGGTGCCCATGCCGCGCGGCGATTGCCGGCCTTCCTGCAGGCCGGGCGCCTGCGCGCGTTGCAGCTGCGCGTGCAGCTGGCCCAGCTGCCGGCGGTGGAGGTGGTCGATGGCCTCGCTGGTACCGGTGGCACCTGGCCGATGCTGATGCTGCTGCTGCCCAGCCAACGTGCCCGCGATGCCGCACTGAAAAACCTGTGGCCGCGCGGCCTCGGCGCAAGCCGCATGTTCATCCATGCGCTGCCCGACTACGCCTACCTGCGCGGCATCGTACCGGCGACCGACGTGCCCAACGCACGCGACTTCGCCGCACGCATGCTGACTCTCGGCAACAGCGCCTGGCAGACCCGTGAAGAGACCTCGGAAATCCTGCGGGCGCTGGCTGATGCCCAAGCGTGAAAGCCGCTCCTCCCGGGCGTTTCGCGCATTCAGCAACATCACTTCCTGAACGCTTTCCCCACCTGGAAATGAAGGCTTTCAACAGGAAAGGAACGAGAAAGGCGGCCTGCCTACATTGAGCCTGCCCCGGCACCGTGCCGGACGCCTTTCCCATCGACGGACCTGCCCATGCACTGGAGCATCCTGTGTGACTTCGACGGCACCATCAGCCTCGAAGATGTCATCGACTCGCTGCTGGAGAAGTACGGCCAGCCGGGCTGGCAGGAACTGGAAGAACAGTGGAAGTCGGGAAAGATCGGCTCGCGTGAATGCATGCAGGGCCAGGTGCGGCTGCTGAAGCTGGACCCCGCCACGCTTGATGCGCACCTGGACCAGGTGCAGATCGATCCGGGCTTCGCTGCCTTCGTCGCCCGCGCCGAGCAGCTGGGCCTGCCGCTGCGCATCGTCAGCGACGGCCTGGACTATGCGATCCACCGCATCCTCGCCAACCACGGCCTGTCGCGACTGCCGGTAGTGGCCAACCACCTGCGCTGGTGCGAAGACCACTGGGAACTGGAATCACCCTACCAGTCCGAAGGGTGCCGCAGCGGCACCTGCAAGTGCACCTGTGCTGCGCAGGCACGTGCCAACGAAGCACCGCGCGTGCTGATGATCGGCGACGGCAGCTCGGACTTCTGCGTGTCGGAGGATGCCGACTTCGTGTTTGCCAAGCGCCGCCTGATCACCCATTGCACCCATGCCGGCATCGAACATGCCGCGATCGATACCTTCCACGATGCCATCGCGCTGTTGCCGCGCCTGCTTGATGGCAGCCTGCTGCAGCCGCGTCGCATCGACGCCAGCCCGCAGCCCACCGCACTGCCCCTGCTGCTGGCCACCGCCTGAGCACTTCCTTCCAGCCCCGCTCCCCCGTTGCCCCCTTTCGAACGTCCTTCACGGAACCGAACTGCATGAACATTTTTGACAAGAATGCCGATGCCGCTGCCTCCGATGCGCAGCTGCTGGCCGACGAAGCCCGCTACAGCTCCTTCGGCGACACCGTCCACTACGTCGACCCGCCGAAGATCTTCCAGCGCGGCGAAGGCAGCTACATGTTCGACGGTGCGGGCGTGCCCTACCTCGACCTGCAGATGTGGTACTCGGCCTGCAACTTCGGCTACAGCAACAAGCGCCTGAACGATGCGCTGAAGGACCAGATCGACACCCTGCCGCAGGTCGCCAGCCAGTACCTGCACCCGACCCGCGTGCAGCTGGCCAAGACCATTGCCGTGGACATGCACGAGAAGTTCGGCCTCGACGGCCGCGTGCACTTCAATGTCGGCGGCGCGCAGGCCATCGAAGACTCGCTGAAGATCGTGCGCAACGCGCGCGGTGGCAAGAGCCTGATGTTCGCCTTCGAAGGCGGCTACCACGGCCGCACCCTGGGTGCCTCGTCGATCACTTCCAGCTACCGCTACCGCCGCCGCTACGGTCATTTCGGCGAGCGCGCGATGTTCATCCCGTTCCCGTACCCCTTCCGTCGCCCGAAGGGCATGACCCCGGACGAGTATTCCGACCACTGCGTGTGGCAGTTCGAGCGCCTGTTCGAAAGCGAATACAACGGCGTGTGGGATCCCAAGGTCGGCCAGGCCGAGTACGCCGCGTTCTACGTCGAGCCGATCCAGGGCACCGGCGGCTACGTGATTCCGCCGCGCAACTTCTTCACCGGCCTCAAGCGCGTGCTGGATAAGTACGGCATCCTGATGGTGGTCGATGAAATCCAGATGGGCTTCTGGCGCACCGGCAAGCTGTGGTCGATCGAGCACTTCGGCGTGACCCCGGACGTGCTGGTGTTCGGCAAGGCGCTGACCAACGGCCTGAACCCGCTGTCGGGCCTGTGGGCGCGCGAAGAGCTGATCAACCCGACCGTGTTCCCGCCGGGCTCCACCCACTCCACCTTCAACTCCAACCCGCTGGGCACCCGCCTGGGCCTGGAAGTGCTGAAGCTGGGCAAGGAGATGGACTACGAGCGCACCGTGCCGGAAAAGGGCGCGTACTTCCTCGACGGCCTGCGTGGCCTGCAGAAGCGCCACCCGGAAATCGGCGACGTCGACGGCCTGGGCCTGGCCCTGCGTGCGGAAATCTGCCAGACCGACGGCTACACGCCGAACAAGGAACTGCTGGACCGCATGGTCGACATCGGCCTGGCCGGTGACCTGCTGCACGACGGCAAGCGCATGGGCCTCGTGCTCGACGTGGGTGGCTGGTACAAGAACGTGATCACCTTCGCGCCGTCGCTGGACATCAGCTACGAAGAGATCGACCTGGCGATCACCCTGCTCGACCAGGCGCTGACCAAGGCCAAGGGCTGAGGTCGATGCGCTGCCGGTTCCCGTGCCGATGGAGATGACGTCACGTGCGTCCAGCACTGCGCTGGAACCGGCCGCGCTGCTGGAGAGCTTCCTGGCCCACCCGCCGCTCGGATTCGAGGCAGGCCGCTGGACCTGACCACCACGATGGACGACGCGCTGCGCGGCAAGCTGCTTGGCCTGCCGCTGTCGCGCCTGTGGCGGCCCTGGATCACCTGGCAGACCCGCTTCGTCGGTGCCACCAGCACCGAGTACACCCCGCTGCCGGCGCACGTCGCGCCGGAGGCGCTGGCCGAGGACGTGACGCGTCACGCGATCGGCGATACCCGGCTGCTGGTGGTCAAGGACCTGGCGATCGATTCGCCGCTGCTGGACGACGCCGCCAATGCACACAGCGGTGCCTTCCTGCAGGCGCTGCTTGCGCGTGGCTTCGTCGAACTGGAAGGCATGCCGCTGGCCTGGGTGGCGATCGATTTCGATTCGCTCGACGGCTATCTCGGCCGCCTGTCGTCTTCGCGTCGCAAGAACATCCGGCGCAAGCTGCGCTCGCGCGATGACCTGCAGATCGACTGCATCGCCAGCGGTGATCCGGCGCTGGCGGACCCGCAGCTGCAGGCCGAGCTGTATGCCCTTTACCTGGGCGTATATGCGCAGAGCGCGGTGCATTTCGACCAGCTCGACCTGCCCTACTTCCAGCACCTGCTGGCCGACAGCCAGGGCCAGGGGCGGATGTTCCTGTACCGCCACCAGGGCCAGCTGATCGGCTGGAACCTGTGCTACGTGCACGCCGGCAAGCTGGTGGACAAGTACATCGGCCTGGCCTACCCGCAGTCGCGCGAGCACAACCTGTACGCGGTCAGCTGGATGCACAACCTCGAATACGCGCTGCAGCACGGCCTGAGCCATTACGTGGCCGGCTGGACCGACTCGCGGATCAAGGCCGAACTGGGTGCGAGCTTCACTTCCACCCGGCATGCGATCCACGCGCGCTCACCGCTGCTGCGTGCCGCCCTGCGCAGGCTGGCGCCGCATCTGCAGGGCGAGCCTGATGGAGGCGGTTGAACGATGCCGTCGCGTTCCGCGCTGATCCTGGACCTGGATGGTGGCGTGCTGCCGCTGCCCCAGGCACAGACCCTGGCCCTGCCGCAGTGGCACGATCCGCTGCGCTTTGCCTGCAGCAATGCCACGCTGGACCGCTTCGCCGCCGACGTGCTGGCCCCGCTGCCGGCCCAGCTCGGCACGGTCATGCTCGGCAGTGGCGACTTCCATCACCTCAGCCTGCCGCTGCTGCGGCGCATGCGCGCGCAGGCACCGTTCCAGCTGGTGGTGCTGGACAACCACCCGGACAACATGCGCTTCCCGTTCGGCATGCACTGCGGATCGTGGGTGAACGCTGCCAGCAAGCTGCCGCAGATCGCGCACATCCACGTACTGGGCATCACCTCCAGTGACATCGGCCTTGGCCATGCCTGGGAGAATCACTGGCGTCCGCTGCTGGGCGGCCGCCTGACCTACTGGTGCATGGACGTGGACGTGAGCTGGGGCCACCGCCTGGGCATGGGCCACGCCTTCCGCCGTTTCGAACACCCCGAGGCACTGGTGGCGGCGTTCGCCGCCGAACAGGCCAAGTCGCCGCAACCCACCTACCTGTCCATCGACAAGGATGTGTTTGCCGAGGACGTGGCCCGCAGCAACTGGGATCAGGGCCGTTTCCAGCTGGAAGACGCGCTGGTGGTGATCGAGGCACTGCGCGCCGGCGGCCTGGTCGGCAGTGACATCACCGGCGAAGTATCGCTGGCCAACTACCGCAGCCGGTTCAAGCGCTGGCTGTCGTCGCTGGATGGCCAGCCCGACATCCCTGCCGACGATCTTCCCGTATGGCAGGCGCGGCACCAGCAGGTGAACCGCGAACTGCTGGCAGCGATGGCCGCGGTGCCGACCGCCTGCTGACCGCTTGCGGTCGCGCCGGCTGCTGGCCGGCGTGGCTTCGGTAGTGCCGGCCGCTGGCCGGCAATGCCAACCAAGGTTGGCATCTACCAGACCAATGCCGGCCAACGCCCGGCACTACACTGGATGCCTGCCCCCGGAGCCGCTGCCATGCCCCAGACCGTCATCCCGCAACTGCGCATGCGCCATGCCGACACCAGCCTGCCGTTCTACGTGCAGGGGCTGGGCTTCGTGGTCGACTGGGAACACCGCTTCGAACCCGGCTTCCCGCTGTTCGCCCAGCTCACCCGCGACGGCCAGACGATCTTCCTCACCGAACACAGCGGCGACTGCGAAGTCGGCGGCGCGGTGTACTTCATCGTCGAGGATGTAAACGCCCTGCACCGCGCCTTCAGTGCCGCAGGCGTCCCCATCGAGCAGCCGCCGCATGACACCGAATGGGGCAGCCGCGAGATGCTGCTGCGCGACCCCGACGGCAACCGCCTGCGCTTCGCTACCCACGCAGACTGAACCACGGCGGCTTGAGCTGGATATACGAAACGTATACGCTTCGTATATCCACTCAACCAGGACCGTCCATGGGCATCGTCAACATCGATGACACCCTGCACGACCAGCTGCGCCGTGCCTGCACCGTCTCCAGCCGCTCGATCAATGCCCAGGCCAACTTCTGGATCCGGGTCGGCATGCTGTGCGAGATGAACCCCACGCTGAGCTTCCAGGACATCGTCGCCAGCGAACTGCGCGCGGCCGGCGTGCAGCCACAGGCGCTGGCGCCCGGGCGCGCCTGACATGGCGATGATCAAGCAGCCTCACGAAATCGCACTGATGGCCGAATCCGGGCGCCTGCTGGCGCAGGTGTTCGCCGCGCTCGACCGGCTGCCGCTGCAGGGCCGCAGCACCATGGAAATCAACGATTTCGTCGAGCGCATGATCGTCGATGAACTCCATGCGCGGCCGGCCAGCAAGGGCCAGTACGGCTTCCCGTACGTGCTCAACACCTCGATCGACAACGTGATCTGCCACGGCGTGCCCAGCACTGCCGACGTGCTGCGCAACGGCCAGATCGTCAACCTCGACATCACCCTGGAGAAGAACGGCTACATCGCCGACTCCAGCACCACCTACCTGGTCGGTGAGGTCGACTACCCCGCACGCCGCCTGGTGCAGACCACCTACCAGGCGATGTGGAAAGGCATCGCCGCAGTGCGACCCGGCGCACGGCTGGGCGACATCGGCCACGCCATCGCCCGCCACGCGCGCAGCCATGGCTACAGCGTGGTGAAGGAATACTGCGGCCACGGCATCGGCCAGGAGATGCACGAGGAACCGCAGATCCTGCACTACGGTCATCCGAACACCGGCATGACACTGGAAGAAGGCATGGTGTTCACCATCGAACCGATGCTCAACCAGGGCAAGCCAGCCATCCGCCAGCAACCGGACGAATGGCCGGTGTATACGCGCGACGGCAAGCTGTCGGCGCAGTTCGAACACACCGTGGCGGTCACCGCCAGCGGCGTGCGCGTGCTCACCCTGCGCCCTGGCGAAACGCCGTTGTGTGCGGTGGAAGCGGCCTAGAGCGGGCGCAACAGCAGCAGCGTGGCGAGGCAGAACATGAAGACCGCCACGCCTGCGTCCAGCACACGCCACGCAGCCGGCCTGCGGAACACCGGCTGCAGGATGCGCGCGCCATACCCCAACGTGCAGAACCAGGCCACGCTGGCAACGCAGGCACCGGCGGCGAAGGCCCAGCGCAGATCACCCGGGTAACGCGTGGACAGGCTGCCCAGCAGCACGACGGTATCCAGATAGACGTGCGGGTTGAGCAGGGTGAAGGCCAGGCAGGTCATCAGCACCTGCCGTCCACTGCCGCCCTGCGCCTCGGCGGCGGCCAGTGCGCTGCCACCGCGCCACGCGCGCAGCCCGGCCTGCAGGCCGTACCAGAGCAGGAATGCCGCGCCACCGAAGCGCAGCACCTGCAGCAGCAGCGGCCACTGCAGCACCAGCGCGCCCATCCCGCCCACGCCGGCCAGGATCAGCGCGATGTCCGCGCCGGCACAGGCCAGCACTACCCTCCCCACATGGCGCTGCTGCAGGCCCTGGCGCAGTACGAAGGCGTTCTGCGCACCGATGGCGATGATCAGGCCGGCACCTGCGAACAGGCCGGCGGCGGTAGCGGCAATCCACATCAGGGGCGGGCCAAGCAGTGAAGGGACGCGCAGGGTGCGGCCAACGGTCCTGTTAAGACAATCTGCTTTTTCTTTATCCTGTGCAGAAAAACTGAAGAGGCTTCCGCGTGGATCTGGTACATCCGCAACTTGCAGCCTTCTCTGCGGTGCTGGAAGAAGGCAGCTTCGAGGCTGCGGCACGCCGCCTGTCGATCAGCGCGTCGGCACTTTCGCAACGGATCAAGGCGCTGGAGGACCGGCTCGGCCAGGTACTGGTCGTGCGCCAGGCACCGTGCCGGCCCACCGCCGCCGGTGAGGCATTGCTGCGCCGCGTCCGCCCGATGCAGGCACTGGAGGCCGAGGCGCTGGCCGAACTGCTGCCCGAGCGCGGCAGCGATGCCGCGCGCACACCGATCCCGCTGGCGATCAATGACGACTCGCTCGATACCTGGTTCGTGCCGGCGATCGCCGAACTGCACCAGCGCCACGGCTACCTGTTCGACCTGCGCATGGACGACCAGGACCACACCCTGCAGCTGCTGCGCGATGGCAGCGTGCTCGGCGCGGTCACCGCCGAAGGCCAACCGGTGAAAGGCTGCAACGTGCATCCGCTCGGCGCCATGCGCTACCACGCCATCGCCTCGCCCGGCTTCGCCCGCCAGTACTTCAGCGATGGCATGCAGGCCGCCGCCCTGGCGCGCGCACCGATGCTGCTGTTCAACCGCAAGGATGAACTGCAATGGCGCTTCGTGCGGCGGCTGACCCGCGCGCGCCTGCAGCCACCGCTACACTACCTGCCCTCCTCCACCGGTTTCGTCGAAGCCGCGGCGTGCGGACTCGGCTGGGGCATGGCGCCGGAAACCCTGGTCGCGCCCGCCGTGCGCGCTGGACGCGTGGTGGTACTGGAACCCCGCCGCTGGCTGGATGTGCCGCTGTACTGGCAGCATGCCGCCGTGCGCTCAAGCACGCTGCAGCACATCACCCAGGCGCTGCGCAGCGCGGCCAGCGGCACCCTTCGCTGAGGACCACACGATGACCGCAGACCCGGGCTTCACACCGCGCGCACTACCGTTTGCACACTTCTTCACCATTGGGACGGCATGGGCGTGATCGGCCGACGTACAAGGATGCACCGCGCAAAGGCCGCGCTGGCGCTGACGCTGGCAACCTGCCTGCCCCTCACTGCGCTGGCGCAGACCATCACCGACGCACCGGCATTGGACTGGGAACAGGCACGCCAGCGCCTGGAACAGGTCTCCGATGCGTTGGCCGCGGCCGATGCAGCGGTTCGCAACAAGCAGGACCTGCAGGACGCCACGCGCCTGCTGCGCCTGCCGGAGATCACCGGCGAAGTACGCCGCCTGCAGTTCCAGAAGACCCTCACCCTGCCACTGGGCTCGCTGGCGCCGGTGGCCGAAGCCTTCGGCATCGACTCGCCCCTCTCATTCACCGAACGCGACTGGCGCACCCGCCCGGTGGTGACCGCAGTGCTGCCGCTGTACACCGGCGGGGTGATCCCTGCTGCACAGCGCGCCGCCAGCGCCGCCCACGAACAGGTCAGCGCCGAGCGCGAAGCGCAGCGCCAGTCGCTGACCGTGCAGCTGGCCCAGGCTTATTTCGGCCAGCGCCTGGCCGAACAGGCGGTGGAGGTGCGCCGCGATGTGCGCGATGGCCTCAACCAACACCTGTCCGACGCCGGAAAGCTGGAACGCGAGGGCTTCGCCACCCGTGCGCAGCGCCTGCAGGCTACCGTGGCCCGCGACAAGGCCGAGCGCGAGTACCAGAAGACGGTGAACGACCTGGCCACGCTGAAGGCCGCGCTGTCCACCCTGCTGCGCAGCGGCGGCGAGGTGCAGCCGGTATCACCGCTGTTCGTGCAGCGCGCGCCGCTGGAACCGGTCGCCCGCTTCGAACGCACCGCGCAGGCCCGCCAGCCGCAGATCGCGCGCCTGCGGGCGATGGTGGCCCAGGCCGAACAGGGCGTGCGCGTGCAGCAGGCCAAGCTGAAACCGCAGATCTTCGCCTTCGGCCAGTACGACTTCCGCCGTCGCGACGAAATGCTGACCGATCCGGACTGGGCGTTCGGCATCGGACTGAAATACACCTTCCTGTCGCCGAACTCGCGGCCGGCGCAGATCAGCGCCGCGCGTGCGCAGCAGGAGCAGGCCGAAGCGGGCCTGCGCGAAGCCGAGAACCAGGTTGCACTGGGCGTGCGCAAGGCCTGGAACGAACTGGAGACCGCCCGCCAGCAGTTCGTGCTGCTCGACAGCAGCATTGCCCAGGCACAGGAAAACCTGCGCCTGCAGGAGCTGGCGTTCCGCGAAGGCCAGGCCACCTCGCTGGATGTGATCGACGCGCGGCTCGGCCTCGGCGGTGCCCGCGTCGAGCGCGCACAGGCCGCCTACCAATACGATGTTGCGCTGGCACAGCTGCTGGAGGTCAGTGGACAGATGGACCGTTTCGAAGAGTTCCGGCGGCGTGCGGACGAGGTGATCGACCATGAGTGATGTGCTGCACGACGATGCGACGACGCCCCCCGGCAAGCGCCGGCTGGGACCGATTCTGATAGGGGTGCTGCTGGTGGTGGTGGTGGTCGGCCTGTGGCTTGCCTGGCGCAGCCCGGCCGACCAGATCCAGGGCATGGCCGATGCGGACACCATCAACGTGGCCGCCAAGATCACCGCGCGCGTGGCCGAACTGAAGGTGCGCGAGGGCGACCGCGTGCAGTCCGGGCAGGTGCTGTTCCTGCTCGACAGCCCCGAGGTGGCCGCCAAGGAACAACAAGCACACGGCGCCCTGGCCGCCGCGCAGGCGGTGGCCGACAAGGCCGACGAGGGTGCGCGCAGCGAAGACATCCGCGCCGCTGAAGCCAACTGGAAGCGGGCCGAAGCCGGTGCGACGCTGGCCGAGGCCACCTACCAGCGCGTGCAGAACCTGTTCAATGAAGGGGTGATGACCCGGCAGAAGCGCGATGAAGCACATGCCCAGGCCACCAGCTCGCGCGAACTGGCGCGTGCCGCCCGCGCGCAGTACGACATGGCGCTGTCTGGCGCGCGCGAGCAGGACAAGCGCGCCGCGCAGGGCCAGGTGCAGCAGGCGCAGGGCGCGGTGGCCGAAGTCAACGCCGCACGCGCCGAAGTGGAAGGCCGCGCGCCGGTCGCCGGTGAGATCAACAAGCGCATGGCCGACCCGGGTGAACTGGTGCCGGCCGGCTACCCGGTGTTCACCCTGGTCGACATCGACCGCATGTGGGTGGCGATGAACCTGCGCGAATCGCAGATGCAGGGCCTGAAGGTCGGCAGCAAGCTGCGTGGCAGCGTGCCGGCGCTCGGCCAGGACGGCGAGTTCGAGGTCTATTTCATCAATCCGGCCGGTGACTATGCGACCTGGCGCACCACCCGCCAATCGTCCGGCTACGACGTCCGCAGCTTCGAGGTGCGGGTGCGCCCGGTACGCCGCATCGAGGGCTTCCGCCCCGGCATGAGCGTGCTGTTCGCATGGCCCCAGCACTGAGCCCTGGCCGCGGCGGCTTCGCCGCCAGTTGGCGGCGCGAGCTGCGATCGCTGCGCGGCAACCGTGCCGACCTGATGCTGGTCACCGTGCTGCCGCTGCTGATGCTGGTGGTGATGGCATGGATGTTCACCCCCTCGGTGATGCGCGACATCCCGATTGCCGTGGTCGACCTCGACCACAGCAGTGACAGCCGCCTGCTGCTGCGCATGCTCGATGCCAGCCCGGGCGTGCGCATCGCCAGCCAGCCAGCCGACATGGAGGACGCACGTTCGCAGTTGCGCCGCCTGGACGTGTTCGCCATCGTGCTGGTGCCGCGCGACGTTACCCGGCAGGCCCTGCGCGGGCGCCAAGGCACGGTATTCGCCTATTACAACGCCACCTACATGACCACCGGCCAGTCCGCCGCGCGCGATATCGGCGATGCGGTCTCGGCCTGGAATGCGCGCCTGCTGCGCGAGCGCATCGGCCTGCAGGTCGGCCCGGGCAAGCTGCGGGCAGCCCCGATCGCGGTGCAGTCGGACATTCTCTACAACCCGGCACGCAGCTACGAGCTGTTCCTGCTGCCGCTGATCTTCCCGGCGGTGCTGTCGCTGGTGCTCGCGCTTGCCGTGGCCGGCAGCCTGGGCCGCGAGATCCGCGATGGCAGCCTGCCCGACTGGCTGGGTCGCACGCCGTGGGCCGCCATCGCCGGCAAGGTTGCACCGTACATCCTGCTGTTCTCGCTGTACGGTGCACTCGGGCTCGGTTACCTGGCCTGGCTGCGCGGCGATGGCGTGGCCGGCAGCGTGCTCCTGCTGCTGCTTGCGCAGCCGCTGTTCTGCCTGGCCACGGCCGCCTACGCGTTGTTCTTCGTCGGCGTCACCCGCGACATGGGTACTGCGCTGTCCGCGGTCGGCCTCAGCATCGGCACCGCGCTGGCGTTCTCCAGCGCCACCTTCCCGGTGCTGGACGGCCCCCTGTTCACCCGCATCTGGCATCAGCTGCTGCCGCTCAGTGCCTACGTCAAGCTGCAGACCCAGCAACAGTTCATCGGTTCGCCGCTGCTGGTCTCGCTGTGGCCGTTGGCCACGCTGCTGCTGATGTCGGTGGTGGCCGGCGGCATCGGTGGCCTGCGCCTGATTGCCTTCGCGCGTACACCCGAGGCTGCGCAGCCAGCAAGGGCCGACGCATGAGCACGCTCTGGCGCAGCCTGCGGCAGACCCTGATGGCGGTGCTGTGCGACCGCTATGCGATCGTGGTGATGGTCGGCGCGGTGATCCTGTATTCGTTCTTCTACCCGGCGGCATACCGTCACCAGGTGGCCGGCAACCTGCCGGTGCTGGTGGTGGACGAAGACCACAGCGCCACCAGCCGCGAGCTGCTGCGCAAGCTGGACGCGCTGCGGGTCGCACGCGTGGTCGGGCAACCGGCCGGCATCGACAGCGCGCGCCAGCAGCTGGAAGCCGGCCATGCCGAAGGCATCGTGCTGATTCCGGCCAACCTGGAGCGCGACATCCTGCGCGGCCACCCTGCCAGGCTGGTGCTGCTCGGCAATGGCGCCTACCTGGGCCGCGCCAGCTGGGTGCTGGGCAGCGTGGCCGATGCACTGGGCGCGTTCGGGCGCGAGGCGGCGGTCGGCCAGGCCGCCTTCATGGGCGCGCCACAGGCGCCCCCGGTCACCCTGGTGCAGCGCCCGCTGTACAACACCCAGGAGGGCTACGGCAGCGCCATCGTGCCCGGCGTGGCCGAACTGATCGTGCACCAGACCCTGCTGATGGGCATCGGCGTACTGCTGGGTGGCCGTCGCCTCGCGCTCGGCCGGCGCCTGCGCTTCGACCTGCCGACCCTGGCCGGCATGGCGCTGGGTTTCGGCCTGATCGGCCTGTTCGGCCTGTTCTACTACGCCGGCTTCACCGCCTGGGTGCAGGACTACCCACGCGGGGGCAATCCGCTGGGCCAGCTGCTGGGCGGCACCCTGTTCATTGCCGCGACGGTGGCGTTCGGCCTGTTCATCGGCAGCTTCTTCCGCACCCGTGAACGCGCGTTCCAGTACATCATCGCCACCTCGATCCCGCTGTTCTTCCTGGCCAACCTGTCGTGGCCGGCGGTGATGACGCCACGCCCGCTGGTGTGGCTGGCGCAGCTGCTGCCAACCACCTCGGGCATCAACCTGATGGTGCGCCTGAACCAGATGGACGCCCGCCTGGCCGAAGTCAGCCACGAACTGATCACCCTCAGCGTCCTGCTGCTGCTCTACGGCAGCCTCGCCGCCTGGCGCCTCCTCGCAAAAAAGGGGACGGAGGGGATTAAGTCGTAAGCGGTCGGATTGGCGGATTGCGATTCAATCCCCTCCGTCCCCTTTTTCTGTAACGACGAACGCCGGCTTGGGGCCGGCGTTCGAAGTACAACGAGTGCGGAAGGGGACTACATCGATCAGCGGTAGACACGCTCGCAGCGGCGCTCGACAACACGGTCGCCATTCTTCTGCTGCTGGTTGCCCTGGATCTGTCGGCCCGCAGCGCCACCGGCGACGGCACCGGCAACGGTGGCCAGCTTCTTGCCGTTGCCGCCACCCACCTGGTTGCCGAGCAGGCCACCAATCACCGCGCCGGTGGCCGTACCGGCAATACGGTTGGGGTCACGCGAATTGCGCTGCACTTCCACGTTCTTGCAGACCACGCGGCTACCATCGTTGAACTTGCGTCCTTCATCACGCGGCCCGTAAGTCTGCGCGCCTGCAACCGAGCTGGCCGCCAGCAGCGTGCCCAGCACAAGCAGTCGAATCGAGGTCTTCATGGCCATCTCCTGAGGTCCGATATGGCACCAGTGTCCTCTCACGGTTGGCAACCCGAAGTGAAATGGGCGTATGCGCGATGACATCGGCCATTCTTCGTTCAGGAAGAAAATCCGCGCCCATCGCGACCAGCCATCGCGATGGGCGCCGTCTCCCTGCCGGCTTGCCACTTCTCTAGAACTCTTCCCAGCCACCCGCGTTCGCCGCCAGCGTCGGTTCGATACGGGGCGAAAGCACCGCCGGCCGACGCCCCCCACCCCCCCCCCCACCGCCCGCCCCCCACCCCGGGCGGCCCCCCCCCCCCCCCGGGGCGGCACCGGTGCGGAACACCGACACCGCCTCGGCCAACAGGTTGGCCTGCTCTTCCATCGAGCGTGCCGCTGCGCTGGCTTCTTCCACCAATGCCGCATTCTGCTGGGTGGTCTCGTCCATCTGCACCACGGCCTGGTTGACCTGCTCGATGCCCGAACTCTGCTCCTGCGAGGCGGCGGAGATCTCGGCCATGATGTCGGTCACCCGCTGCACCGAAGCCACGATCTCGCCCATCGTGGTGCCCGCCTGGCGCACCAGTGCCGACCCATCGGCCACCTTGCCGACCGAGTCCTCGATCAGGCCCTTGATCTCCTTGGCAGCACCGGCCGAGCGCTGCGCCAGCGTGCGCACCTCGCTGGCCACCACCGCAAAGCCCCGGCCCTGCTCACCGGCACGCGCCGCTTCCACCGCAGCATTCAGTGCCAGGATGTTGGTCTGGAACGCGATGCCGTCGATCACCGAAATGATCTCGGCAATCTTCTTCGAGGAGGCTTCGATGGCGGACATCGTGGTCACCACCTGGCCGACCACCTCCCCGCCCTGCGAAGCGACACCATGCGCACCGATGGCAAGCTGGTTGGCCTGCCGTGCGTGTTCGGCATTCTGCTTCACGGTGGAGGTCAGTTCCTCCATCGACGCGGCCGTCTCTTCCAGGTTCGCCGCCTGCTGCTCGGTGCGCCGTGACAGGTCGGTGTTGCCCGAGGCAATCTCGCCCGCGGCCAGGTTGATGCTGGATGCGCTGGCCTGGATGCGGCCCACGATCTGCTTGAGCTGATCGACGGTGGCATTGCAGTCATCGCGCATGCGCGCGAACACCCCGTGGAAATCGCCGTGCATGCGCACGGTCAGGTCACCGCGCGAGATGGCCTGCAACAGGGTCGACACCTGCACCAGGTTTTCATCGGTGGTCTGCATCAGCTGGTTGAGCCCGGCCACCATGTCGCGGAAATCGTAGGCGAAGCGGTCCTCATCGCCACGCAGGCTGAAGTCGCCCGCCGCAGCTGCGGTCGCCAGCCGGCGGATCTCGCTGTTGATCGCCGACAGGCTGCTCTTGGTTTCATCCATGGCCTGGGTGATCGCCGCCTTCTCGCCCGGCAACGGGTCCATGTCCACCGACAGGTCACCGCGGGCATAGTGCTTCATCACCTCGATCAACCGATTCTGCACCTGCACGTGCGAGCCAACCAACGCATTGGTTTCGTGCACCATGCGACCGAAATCACCGGGGAACGCGCTCTCATCCATGCGATAGCTGAGGCTGCCGGCATCATGCTGGCGGGCCAGCTCGCCCTGCGCCGCCATCACCGCCTGTACCTGCATCTGCATGCGTTGCATCGACCGGAGCAGCTGGGTCACCTCATCGTTGCCTGACGCATCGATGACGTTGTCCAGGCGGCCACTGGCGATGCCGTCAGCCAGCTTCACCGCCCCCTCCAGCGGGCGCGTCAGGCTGCGGGTGATCGCCCACGCCGCCAGCGAACCCAGTGCCAGGCTCAGCACGCCGAACACGATCGACAACGTGCCGGTCCAGGCCTCCGTACTGCGATAGTCCTGGCGGCTGCGCTCGGTCAGCGTCTCCTGGTGTCGCAGCAGGGTCGAGATGGATTCGTTCCAGGCCGTGGCCAGCCCGTGCTCGGCGAGCAGCTCCTTCGCCGCGCCCTCGAAATCCCCAGCCTTCATGCGCTCGTGCAGATGCTGGGTGGAGGCATCGGTCGCCTTGCGTGCCGCGTCGATTTTCGCAACCAGGGCATCGCCGGTGGCGTCACGCGGAATCTTGATGTACTTGGCCCAGATGCCGTCGTAGGTCTGCGACAGCTCCTGCGCCTTCTGATAATCCTTGTCGAAATCCTCGCCGCGCTTGATCACCATCAGCCGCCGATGCATCAGCACAGCATTGTTGGTATCCAGCATGTCGTTCAACAGCCGCATCTTCACCATGTTGACGTCCACCACTTTCTCGAACTGGGCGGACTTCAGGTGATTCCCGTACAGCACCAGGCCGACGATGGCCACGATGAACAGCAGCAGCAAGCCAAACCCGGCACCCAGCCGGGATCCCACTCGGAGGTTGCGTAAGGCGAGCATCTCAATTCCCTTGATCATGGCCGTACGATCGGTGGCGGCGCAGGCAAGGGAAACTTTATGGGCCAATATTATTATATCGATCCAAAAGATTGAAACTGTGCAGGCAGGCGTGAAATCGGGCCGAGCCGGTCAGCGCTATATCCAGGTGAAATACCCATATAACGCTCACTCACCCACAACCATCACGACTTTCGAAACGTCCCAGCCTTTCTGCTGAAGTCCCAGCTGAACCTCCTTCAATGTCGGGACAGCCTGCGCAAACTCCATGCCTGCCAACCGGAAGCCATCCTTCCAGCAATACAACCTGTTGCCCTCTGCCAGGATCGACACCAGACGTTTGAACAACCCTTCGTCCAGTTCATTGCCACCGTCGTCCAGCTCCAGAACAAGAATAATCTCCTGCGCGGCATCCACGGGTGGGCGATATACGGTTTCGCCCAGATGCTTCACCAGTGCGTGGGCTCGAAGAATCTCGACCCTGATGAAGGGCTCGCTCTCTTCCGCACGCTCTTCGCTTCCGATCTCCCACTTGTTGACCTTCAGGTCGAGAAAGCTGCAGTTGTTGAGATCCTCATCACTCTGAAAGTGGGAGACGGGAACGTCGTCCCATGCGGCATGGATCCACGCGTCGCGCTGAGGCAATACCACCGATGCGTGCAAAGCAATCGCGTACTTCCGGCTCATTGCCAGCCCCCGCACACCATTGAGCGGCCGCACCATGAAGCCTGATGGCAGATTCCCCTCAGGACGCTCGCACCGTTTGGCATGCTCCCTTCGCGCGAAATCGCGATCGAGTGCGCCTGTGCGATCAAATGGCACCCTGCGGCCTGGAAGCGCCCATCAGGAGTTTCATGTCCATACTTCACCTTCAGGCGATATCCAGACCAGTCCAAACGGCGCATCTGAAAGGAACCAGAATCCCTCCTCATCGAGATCCGCCTGGTCTCTTCTGGCAGGCCATGCGCGGCGCAGAACGTCCAGCTGCTCCGCGGTCCTCCCCACGGCGAAGAGACCATTGGAGGCAAGCTTCAGCCTGCCTTCCATCATCAATATCTCCAGCATCGAGAAGAAGTCCTCCGTCTGCTGCTCGAAGGTCATGCCACGCCCTTCCAGTTCCATATTCATGTTTCTCCAAAGTACTCCCATGGAGTACCCGTAGGAGTAGCGGAGCGTGTTGCGGGCGGCGTCAGACATCATCTGGAATGCATCTCCATGGCGGTGTGGCCTGCAATCGCCGGGGCGTGGCCCAACGTGTGGCTGGTGCGATGGAACGCATCATTCCTGAGATTCAATGCACTCCCCTTGGAACCGGCGTGAGTTCTGGCGCAGGCGCCAATCCCGACCCAACCGCGCGCAGTATGTGTTGTCCGGATGTGCTCCGCAAAGCACGCACCACCCGACCCTCATCCGCAACCGGAACAACGCTACAGTCCGTACATGACCATCACCCTGCAGATCGAAGGAACCGCCATCGATGACATTGCCGGCCTGTACGCGGAGATCAACCGCGTGTTCATGGCCGGCGAGGACTGGCAGCTCGGACCGAGCCTGGACGCACTGGACGACCTGTTGCATGGCGGCTATGGCGCGTTGGCCGGCCATCCGCGGGCCACAGTGATCTGGCGCGACATCGCGCACTGCAGGGCGGCCCTGGGCGTGGAGACCACCCGTCATTGGCTGCAGGCCAAGCTCGACACACCGGGAGCCTTCAATGCGCAGGCCATTGCCCGCCAGCTGCAGGCGCTGCAACGGGGCGAAGGCCAGACCTACTTCCAGATCGTCATGGACATCTTCGCCAGCCATCGGCAGATCACCCTGGTCCCTGCCTGACTGCGCCCCTGCAGGGTCGTGACCCGCCAGCCGCAGCGGCGTCACCGGTTCCCAGCAGTTACCATGGACAGCCCTGTACCTGCTCCGCTGCCGCAGCCCTCCGGCGCGGCCGGATGCCCTGATCCACGAGTCCCATGTCCAAAGACAAGTCCGCCGAACACACCCCGCTGATGAAGCATCATTAGCGTCTGTTCATTTTCGAGCGCGAAAGCCTTGCTGGGCAAGGCCCGGACAGCCAGGCCAATACTCTGACCTGACCGCCGCAACACTATCGCAACAACTCTTCCCTCTTACTTACGCGCTGTGCGGCCACCCGTCATCCCCAGGCCCAGTCACCGGCATCCGCCTTGACCGCCCAATGCCACGCGCCTTCTGCCCCTGTCACGCGATCGGCAATCGGTTTGACTTCTTGCCCTTGTGTGTGCTATGGCTTGCAACGGGGCAGGGTTTCTTACTCTTTTTCCCTGCCTCATTAAGCCCCCGAGCTGCAGGCCTCCTCCCCCGGTCGTTCGGGGGCTTTTTTTAGCTCGCTTGCGCTTTCCTGAAAATCCACTACCCCTGAAAGCATCTATCTACCTTTCTGGGAGGAAAGCATGCAACCGCGCTTTACCATCGCCGTCGTTCTGGCTTGCCTGACACTGGCTGGGTGTTCGACCGTTCAACCCAAACCCAAGCCCAGCAGCCCCTGGGTTTTCCAAACCCCGAAGCCGCACGGCGCCATTTACCGATTCTTCCATCCGAAAAACGAACGGATGTGGAAGGGGGTTTCCCCAGCGCTGCGGGAAAAGGTGGAAGCCGTCCAGGCCCAGCTGGCCGCGGAAGGGTTTGATGTGCGGCCCGTGGAAGGGTATCGAAGCCCCGAGCGCCAGGCGGCCCTGCTTGCCTCCGGGTCTGGCGTGACCAGCGTTGGGGCATTCTCCAGCTGCCACAACTTCGGACTGGCCTTGGATGCCGCCGTGTTCATCAATGGGGAGCCCAGCTGGAACTTGGACGATGCCCATGTGATGGCCGGCTATCAACGCTTTGGGGAGCTGGCGGAGATCGTGGGGCTGAACTGGGGCGGCCGATGGACCAGCCCGAAAGACTATCCGCACGTCGAGCTGAAAGCCGAGTGCGGCCAAGCCAAGTGGGCCTACCGGCAGGGGCGCAAGCCGGGCGCGTTTCCTTCGGTGACCGGGGAGCCCTCTTCGGAAGTGCTGGCCCGTGCGCTGGCACCGGCTTGGTGCCCTGCGGGGATGGAAACGGCGTGCTTGGCCTGGGGCAATGAAAACCGGATGGCCTGGAACTGGTTCGCGCCGGCACGGGTTTGCTTTGCGACCTTTCCTAACACCTTGAAAAAGATCGGATGATCACCTTGCGGAAATGAAATCGCCTGCTATGGATGAAGTATCAATCCATACTCGGGAGGGTTTTCATGTCTTCGCTTCGCGCATCCATCTTAACGGCTTTGATGGGGGCCTCGTTGTTTGCCTCCCCATCGTTTGCTCAAACCGCCACGGGAACCGGGGCCACGGCTTCGGAACCCAACTCGACGGCGACCGGGGAATACGCCCAAGCCTCAGCCCCGAATGCCACTGCAACGGGGGCCTATGCCAATGCCTCCGGGAACGGGGCCATCGCCACGGGCGTTCAAGCCAACGCCTCCGCAGACAACGCGGTGGCGTCGGGCACGAATGCCCAAGCGTCCGGTGCGAACTCCATTGCGACGGGCCAAGCCGCGAATGCCGCGGCAGCGAGGACTGTTGCCATCGGCACTTTGAGTTTTGCTGGTGGCGAAGATGCGGTAGCCGTTGGACAACAAGCCGTCGCGACCGGTGTTAAATCGTTGGCTCAAGGGGTGCAGGCGCAAGCCAGTGGGGATCTTTCCATGTCCTTTGGCTATTCCAGCCGTTCGCGGGGCAATGCATCGATTGCTCAAGGCCACTTGGCAGAGGCAAACGCTGACCATGCCGTCGCCATAGGCACCTCTGCCGTTGCCGATGCATTTCAGTCACTTGCGTTAGGCGTTGGGGCTGAAGCACGCGGGCAAGACTGCGTTGCCCTGGGCTCACATAGCCGCTGCTGGGCCAGTGACGAAGTCAGCGTGGGATCCACGTATGAGGACGGGGGCCAGAGCACCCGCCGAATCACGAACGTTCGAGCCGGCACCTCAGACACCGACGTCGCAAACCTCGGACAGGTCCGTCAGGCGGCCCAAGCGCTGGGCGGCGGTGCCACGTTCGTCAACGGCAACTTTATCGCGCCCATCTATCAGTTCCGCAGCGGTGCCACGCATCAAACCGTGGGAGCCGCATTGGACGATCTGGACGGACGCGTGACTTCGCTCGAGCAAAACCCAGGCAGCGGCTCTGGCACGCCAGGCCCGCGCGGCGCGGATGGGTTGAGCGCTTACGAGGTGGCCTTGGCCAACGGCTTCCAAGGGAATGAACAAGATTGGCTGGCAAGCCTGAAAGGGGAGCCAGGGGTCCAAGGGCCTGCCGGCACCGATGGGGTGGATGGAACCGCCGGGACCGGCGCGGGCTGGACTGTAAGGGCGGGCAAGAACGTCGAGGTGACCGACAACACGGACGGCACCCAAACCGTGGCGGTCAGCGACAACGTGCAGTTGTCCGAGCAGGGCTCTGTCCAGGTCGGCCAGACCACGGTCAACGCCCAAGGCGTGACGATTCAAGGCGGCCCTTCGGTGACGACTGCGGGCGTCAACGCGGGCAATCAGCGCGTGACCAGCGTGGCTCCGGGGCGCATCGAACGCGGGTCCACGGATGCTGTGAACGGTGGGCAGGTCTACGAAATGCAGCAGGTGTGGGATGACCGCTGGGTCGATACGGACCGCCGCCTTCGGCACCAGGATCGCCGCATCAACGGCTTGGGCGCGCAACTCGGCGCGATGAGCCAGATGGCCACCGCTGCGGCGCAGAACGGGGGCACGGCCGTTGGCCAGGTGAACCTGAACGTGGGCGTGGGATTCTCGGGGGGCAGTGCTGCAATGGCCGTGGGCTGGGGTGCTCGGGTGTCTGAAAAGGTCAGCGTCTCGGCGGGCCTGTCCTTCGGCTCTGGCAACAAGCCGGTAGCCGGCTTCGGGTTGAGCATCAACTTGGGGCGCTAAACGATTGCGTGGTGGAAAAGGAGGTGATCGTATCTCGGCAAGGGCCCTTCGGGGCCCTTGTTCGTGCCATGGCTTGACGAATCGGTTCTTTCTTTTATGGGTATGTAGGTATACCCATCGATGGAGGACCCTTGAACTGGAAACGCAATCAGAAATACCTGCCCCGCCCACGCCATCTCTACGGGTTGTTCTTTGACAACGGGTGCTGCTACGTGGGGCAGACCGTCGATTTAAAGCAACGCGAGCAGCAGCACCGCAGTGCTCGTGGGGGCTGGCAGGGACGCCGATTCTCGTTCGTCCCGCTGTCGAGCATGACGGGCACCCAGGCCGATGCCGAGGCTCACGAATACGCGTGGCGCTACAAGGCCTTTCAGAAAGGCTGGCGGATCTACAGCAAGCCACCGGGCATTCTTATTCGCGATCCCAGCAGGCGCACCACGGGTTACATGAAGTCCTTGGCGGCGGGGTATGCGTGGCCCGAGGCGGTTCCGCGCCGCTCGGCGGGGGCTCCGTCGTCCCTGGCTTGGGGGTTCTTCAAATGGCTGTTCCTCTACCCCTTCCTTTTCGGCGTGGCGGTGATGGTGCTGCAGGCTGTGGTCATGGCCGCCCTGTAAAGCAAGGGCCCCGGTGGAAGCCGCGGGCTGCCCTGCCGCACCCTCCATGCGCTTTTGACGTTGCTTTGGTGTCAAAAAGAACGCGGCCAGTGGCCGCGCCTCAAAGCAAAAGCGGTGTGGAGAGAAAAGCACATGGGCGGCATGGCCGCCCAGCCTGCTGCTCACAACGAGAAGCCCTGCCTGTGTTTCGGGGACTGCGCTGGCAGCTTGGGAGAGGCCTTTCGCGCCCGCCGCAACGGCTCCAGCACTTCCAGCAGCCAACGGGCCTTGCGCTCGCCCTCGCTCATCTGCGGTTTTGGGCGTTCCGCGTGCTCCTTCAGCAGTGCGTCGAGCTTGCCCTGGATGCGCGTTCGCTGAGCGGCTGGGCGTTGAGTGTTGGGGCGTGCAACCGCCCCAAGGCCCTGGACAACCGGCCGTTGCGGATCGTCTTTCAGTCCCGCGTCGAGCACGGTCTCTTTGAGGCGTTCCAGCCCCAGGCGTTCGCTCAACCGCTCCACGTCATCGGACGTCGCATACATGCGGTAGGAACCCTTCGTGAGTCGGGTGTAGGCCACCAGGGCGCTGTGGGCGTCGAGCATGCCCAGGTTCGCCAGGTGGTAGATCTCCCGCTTACCTTGGCCCTGGCTCTTGTGAACCGTCCCGGCATAGGAATGCGTCAGTGCTTTCATTTCGAAGCTGTTGAACGTCAATCGCCGGCCATCGGCCTTGGTCTCCGAGCGAATGGAAACGCTGATGTCGTAGCCGCCCGCCCTTGAGGGCTTGATGTTCTCCACCACCGCCTGCGTGCCATTGATGACCCCCAGGTCCTTGTTCTTCGCGGTGAAGACGATCTGATCGCCTTTGGACAACGCCAAGTCGAACTTGCGCCCCTTGTCCCGGGCCTCGATCACCACTTCGTCCTGGCCCAGCTCTCCCCGTTCTTTCAACCCAGCCCGGATGCCCGCATTGAGCGCGGCCACGTCTGCACGGGTGTGGGCGATGACCAACTTCTCCTGCATCGGGGTTGGGTCTTCGAAGTATTCGTGCAGCAAGCGCTCGCGGGAGTCCTTCTCCGTGGCCGTTTCGCGGATGGTGCCGAGCAACCGGGCCTTGATTTCGTTGCCCTTGTCGAGGGTCTGCGCCCGGGAACGGCTGGCCTTTTTCAGATCGATGATCTGGCCGCTTTCGTCCGTGGCGTAGAACGACAACGCGGTTTCTCGGTCTTCCTGTTTGCCCTGGCGTCGGATCTCCGTGAGTTTGGCATCACCCACCGCGCTCTTGGTCAACTGAAAGCCGGACCCAGCTCCGATGGGCTGAAGCTGTTCCACGTCGCCCTGCATGATGACCTTCGCCCCCGCCTTGGCGGCGTAGCTGAAAAGCTTGTGGGTGTTGCGCGCATCGACCATGCCTGCCTCATCCACCACAATGACGTCCGTCTTGCGGAACTGCATCTTTCCTTTGTCCAGGTCATGGAGCATCTGCGCCATGCTCACGCTGGACATGCCGCTTTCCGCCTCCAGCTTCTCGGCCGCGGCGTTGGAAACGCAGACGCCCAGCAACTCGAATCCTTGGGTTTCGTAAGCTGCCCGAAAACACTCACTGATCGTCGTTTTACCGGTTCCGGCGAGCCCAGAAAGATTGACCACGCCCCCGCTGCCCTGGGTGATGTGGTCCAACGCGTGGCGCTGCTCCTGGGAGAGTTGAAAGCCCTTGGCCTTCTCGTAGTCTTTCACCACCCGGTCCACGTCGGCCAGGGGCACGTGGTGATGGGTTTCCTTGGCTCGGTCAATCGCGAAGGCCACCACCTCCTGCTCGATCTGGAGCATCCACGGGGCGCAGTAGCGCTCCTGGGTATGCCGCCTTGCCAGCGAGTCGCCCTTGTCGTCGTCGTGCAGGCGCATGGGGTTGACCAGCACCAGGCCGTGCTCCTTCTTGAACGCTTCAACCAAGCCGTAGAGCTCTGGCACGGTCACGCTGCCGGCGTATTCCTGGCCCAAGACCTCCAAGAGGTTGTGGTCGCAGAAGATGGCGTCGGTCTCATGGAGCCGCTCCAGCAGTTCTGCCGGGGATTTTTGCTCCATTTCGTGCGCGTTGCCCTTGGCCTGCTTCAGGCTTTCCGTGGATACGTCGAAGCCTTTCAGCGTGTCCTGCCAGTGCGCGATGAGCTCCTGGTAAGGCGGCTCGTCCTTGTCTTTGCGCGTGGCCAACGTGGCCTGCTGATTAGACACGTTGTGCTTGGCCGCGTAAGCGAGGATTTCCTTGCGGCGGTTGCCATAGCGATCCGTCACCTCCTCGTCCAGGCCCGCGATCCGCGCGTAGACGCGCCCGGTTTCCTGGCCGTCGTCGTCCAGTTCACGGATGCGGTCCACCCCATAGCCCAGCGCCTTCATGCCCTGGTAGAGCTCGGTCTTGTAGACCTCATCCATGGCTTTGCGGTAGCGGTAGATTTCTTCAGCAGAGAGGCTGGCCTCTTTGCCGTCGTTGCCCAAGGAAAGGTTGTAGAGCAGGTTGTGGGTGTGGAGGTTCGGGCCCATCTCCCCGGTCGCTTCGTCGGCTCGTGAGGCGTAGTGGTGATGGCTGCTCCAGATCAACCCATCCACCCCAATGACGTCTTTCCCGGCCTTGTTGCGCCGGGTTTCGGACATGGCTTCGAAGGCTTCCATCGCCCGCTGGACCGCGTTGCGGTGCGCGGCATGAATGGCCTCTTGCTCTGCCGGATCGGACGCCAGTGCAAACGCCACGGAGATATCCAGCGGTGCGCTGATTGTCAGGTCAAAGCCGATGCGATGCCCACCGGCCAGATACGTGACCACCTTGCCGTCTTTGTCGCGCAACGGGGCCTTGCCGGTCTTATCAAAGCGGACTTTGACCTGTCCGCGATCCCCGGCTCCGTGGCATAGCGCTCGACCGGTCTTGGGGTCAAATCCATCCGTCAGCGGAATCATCAGCTCTTCCGTGGCGCGGACGCCTGCCAGACCCAGGTGCTGGGCCAAGCCGCCGTAGAACTTCGATTGCGCCTCTTTGCTCGGCGCGGAGCGGCTGTAGTAGCCAACGGCCATGCTTGCCTGCTCGGCTTCTTCAGAGAGCTTTTCCTGGGCCAAGAGGTAGTAAATCGACGCAGAACCACCCTTGGTTCCCCCGGCGTTTCGCTTCAGCAGTGTGGTGTTGATCATGAGTTCTCCAGGTCCTGGCTATCCCTTCAGATCTACCAAAACCCTGCGACTCCACAACCCCACTACTTGCGGAAGATGGCTTCCAGCTCGTCGTCAGAAACGGCGCGAAGTTTCGGCGGAGTGGCACCCCGCTTCTCCAGCTCTGCGGCGGCTTGGTCTGCGGTCATCTTGAGCACGCGCTGGACCTCTGCGGCGCTTTGCGCGTCGCTCTGCGGCATGGGTTTCTGCTCCACCGGGCGAGCGCCCTCCTCTGTCCAACTCGCCCGTTCCTGCCCATCTCGAACCTTGGGATAGCTCACGCCTGGCCAGTCCAGCAGAAGCGGATCCCCGGTGGTCTGGACGATGGCTCGGATGCCCCAGCGCTCGGGGCCGTAGGCCTTCCCTTTGCGGAAGCCTAGATCGTCGGTGAGGCGCCCTGGCGGAACAACGGATTTCGACTCCTCGTGGACAGTCGCCTTGTCGTCGTGCGTGCGCCAAGCCACCGTCCGCTTGCCCAGGTTCCGGGAGATCTTCTCTCGGGTCTCGCCGACCTGAAGCTGGCAAATGATGTGTGTGCCAACCAACCCAGAAAACGCCTGCGCGGTCTTGTCTCCGTAGACCTTCTCGACCTGTGACCAGTCTTGGACGGCCATACAAGCCACTACGCCTTTCGACCGGCCCAGGGCCAGCAACGGCTCGATGTTGAGCTTGCCGGCGGAGGTGAGCTCATCGAAGAAGAACCCCAGGAGTCGCCCGGCCTCGTCATCCGGCAGGCTTGGCGAAATGATCTCGGGCACCGCGCAGTTGATCATCGCGCTGATGTAACTGCGCGCCAGCACCTCATCCGGACCCGATTGCACAATGACCTGTTTTCGCCCCGTGTAATCGTCCTTGATCCAATCCAACATGGAGAACATGCGGTCTGACTTACGCTCCGGCCACGCCAAGGCCAGGCGCTCAATGACCGCGGTGCCGTTGGCAAGCACGGCCATACAGCTGCTGGTGGTGTTGCTGTCGGGGTTGGCAATGAGCGCGGCGGCGCGGGGATAGTGGATTGAAAGCGCTCTAGCCATCGGTTCAGCGGGACGGGCAACCAACGCGGCCAACTCTGCCCACCCCCAGCTCTTGCCCTTCGTGGCCTGGAGTTCGCGCACGCACCCTTCCAGCAAGGCTTGCGCCGCAGACGCCCAGAATGCGCCGCTGCCCTCCTCCGGGGGGATGATGCTTTGGGAGAATGCGGCGGCTTGGGTTTGCGTCGCCACGTCACGGCCCACGTCCCAGATCCAACTGCGTTTGTCGAAGGGGCAGACGATGACCGGGTGCTTAAAAATGGACGTAAAGTCCCCTTTGATGTCGTAGATGAAACTTTTCTTTTTGAGACGGACCGTTTGCTCCAGCAGGTGCTTGAGGATGACGCTCTTACCGCTGCCCACGCTGCCGTAGATGAACATGTGCCGGGCCAGCAGCTTCTTGCTTGCGATCCAGTCGGGATGCAGCGACAAGGCATGCAGCTCGTCTTCCTGCTCTTTCTTCGTGAGCGAACGACGCCGGGCTTCAGTCAGGGCCTCTTTCCCCTGTAGCAGTTGAGCGCCGGACACATGCCAAGTATTTGAGCGCGGGATGAGCCCCCGACGCGTTACCCAAGCCGACGCCCACCCGGCCAAGCCCGCCGCAACGCCGACCCGTGCCAATGTGCCAAACGTAGCCTGCTCCTTGGCCACCTCCCAGAACGCCGCGGCAGGCTCTCGGAAGGAGATGGTGCCGGTGGCAAGGTTCCCCATCGCTGCCAGGCTGCCAGTCAGTGCCTGGCTGTAGTTCATGAGGGTGTGACTGCTGGGCACCTGCCAACCCAGCCAGAGCGCGACCGGATAGGTCAGCGCCGCGATGCATGCCCCGCTAAGCAACCCCTGGGGCCAGTAACGGACTTCGCGGCTCGGCTCGATGCTCGGCGGGACCGTCCAGCTCCAGCAGTCATAGACCGTGGATTTGCTCACGTCCCTTCTCCCTCCCCCGATGCATGTCCCCCGGCTTGCGGCCGGCGTTGTCGAGCTGGCCAGGGTCCGCGCCTGCGGCCATGAGCTCCAGGCAGCACTGCGCGCGTTTGTGCTGGGCCGCTACATGTAGGGGAGTCTCCCCGCGGGGGTTCCCCAACGCTGTATCCGCGCCGGCCTCAATCAACCGACGAACGATGCCGGGGTGGCCGTGGCGCGCGGCGAGGTGTAGCGGCGTCTCGCCGTTGGCGTCGGGCACATTGGGCTCGGCATGCATGCGCAAACAGGCCTCAACCCCCTCCAGGTTCCCAGTCGTTGCGTTCTCGCAAAGCCACGTCTGCCAAGGGGCTCCGTATAGCCCCAAGTGCGGGGCGTGCGCATGGGCTGCTGCCAGCACCTGGCTACCATGCATGGTGTTCAGCGCTTCTCCATAGGTCGCCTTGACGTGGTCCGCCGCCAACCGGGCTTGGGCATCGGGGACCTCAAACCGCCGGAGCAGTTGGGCGATGTCCAGAGGCGGCTGAGACGGCACCGGCAGTTCAGGCAGGACTCGGAGGGCCTGGAGCTGCTTCGCTGCGGAACGGTTCGACTGGACCTGGTCGATGGATTCCCTCAGCTCTCTCAACAGCCCCTCCCGCTGCTCGGCCGGGAGCAAGGCGTAAGCGGTGGCCAGGGGCTTGTGGCCCAGCACGCCGGCATGGATGGCTGCGTCGAGCGGGTGAGCGGATAGGTCCGGATCGACCTGAAGCAACGCAGCGTGGCCGCCCTGCCCCAGCTCCAGGGAAATGCGGTTGGAGAAACGGCTGGGGGTCAGCACCCAGTCAAAGCCCGCGTCGGTCTGGGTGTCCAACCCGGAAACCTGGGCTTCTCGGCAAAACCGCGTGGCCAGGTCCAACACTTCCCGCGCATCGGCGGCAGCGGCGGCCTCGTGATGCTTCCCGTAGAACTGGGCCAGCGTCAGGGGGTGCAGAATGGGATGAAGCAACGGCTCGTGGGGACGATTCAAGAAATCGCCCCCACCTGGGTTGCCTGCTGGATTGTCGTGTTGGGGTTCCATCCCCTTTGCATACCGTCTTTTTCGGTTTTGGCAATCAGCAAGCGATCTTGAGGATGAAAGCCGCGCCAACCAAAACCCCGGTTTGTAGGAAAAGCGAAACGGTGTGCAGATCCATCTGCTCCAAATCCCCCCTCAACCAGGCCATCAAGCCAGCAACCCTGCCACGTTGGCGGCCACGTAGCTCACCACCGAAAACGAAAGCAAGGTGATCAGCAGGTTCCCCACGTTGTCCACGGCGAACTCGTAAGCATCGGCAAAAATATACATAAGGGCCTCCCCCGGTTGTGTTTGACTGATTACAGTCAACCACATCCCATAAAACTGGCAACCCTAAAAATCTCGATTGATCGACACTTTTGATGTTTAGTCAAACCTTTTTTTCTCTCTTCCCCAGATGATCAACCCCCACCCCGCTTCTTGCTTTGAGCCGCTTTTTCCGTTTGCTTTTATGGGTAGATCGATCCACTCACAAACAAGGGAACGTGCCCAACAAAAAGGGCCCCGAAGGGCCCTGGATGCGACACGGGGAATGGACCGTCATTGACGGTAGATGTTCTTCTGGACTTGGGCCTCGTGCTTGTCCCAGTCGAAGCCCGCCTCATAGCGCTTCATGAAGTCCGCTTCCTTCTTCGCGCTGGCGGCGTAGTGCGCGTAGCCCAACTTACCAGGCCCCATGGTTTGCTGCCGCTGGGCCGCAGTCAGCATGGGGATGTTTTCCCCCAAGGATTGCCCTCCGTCCTTCTGCTGGCGCTTCTGTCGCCATTCGTCCACGGTGCTGAACACCACTTGGGCGTGCTTGTCTTTGGGCGCGTCTTCAGCGCGCTGCTGCACCTGTGCGTGCAACCGCTCACGCGCGTCGGTGATCTCGTCGGGCTTGGCTTGCTTGGCCCAGTCCAACACGGCTTGTTGCTTCTCCTGGATATCGGCCTGGTCCTTCGCCAGCGACTGGTCGAAGGCTGCTTTCTTCTGCGGTTGGTGGTCGTTTGGACGCTCTCCGGCCAGCTTGGCTCGCCGTTTATCGCGAGCGCCCAGCAGGTCGTTCAAGGCATCGAGGTGGGCATTGCTCATAAAGTCCTCCTTCAAGGAAATGGGTGGTTAGGTCAGCATTGATCGATTTTGGGAAAGGGCAAGGGTTGCCTTGCCCTTTTTGGGCTCAGTCGTTGGGCATCATCTCGGCCAAGTCCGTGCGGCTCACGCCTGCCCGGCAGAGCGAGACAATCGCATTGCCGCGTGCAGCGGTCAGGGCCGGGTATTCCTCTTCCAGGAAGAGCGGCAGGACCTCCCGCTTGCCCCCTGTGGGCATGTCGATGTCCCGTGCCAGCTCCTCTTGGCCCACCGTGTCTTCAGCCCCGACGCGCCATTTGCGCCCCGTCGCCGGATCCACGCGAAGCGCGCTCAAGCGGCCTGCGCCCTGCATCAGCATTTGCTCGTAGGCCGCTGCGTAGGGGTGGTTCGGGTCGTTGAGAACGCTGTGGCGGAAGTTGGTCAAGCCACCCGAGAAATCGATGCCACGCGTCGGCTCCTTGAAGGTGGTCAACTGAGCCTTGCCCAGCCGCTTCATCAAGTAGTTGCGTGTGACAAACGAGTGGTTGAGCGCGATGACCGATTGCATGGTGTTGGCCAGCAAATCGGCTTCGTTCTCCGACCCGTAGGTGTTGATAAGGCTGTCGTGGCCCTGCACCGCGATCACCGGCATCAACCCCAGGCTTCGGGAGGTGCTGAAGAGCAGCACGTCGTCCGAAGTCAGCAGCAAATGCGCCTCGTCCATCATCAGCAGCACGTCGGTTTGGCCCGGCAGCATTTCGCGCCACTTGTCGCCGTGCGCCCCGCGTGCCCGAATGCCGTTCATGACACGCTGCTTGAGCAACCGCTGCATCATGTCGCCCGCTTCGCCGAACTGGGTGGGGGGCAGGAACAAGCCCACGAACTTCCCGTAAAGCGCCTGAGAGACGTCCACTTCCCCACGTTCGACGGAATGCCACGGGATGTCATCTGCCGTCCGGAGCTTTTCACCCCGAAGCAGTTTTTCGATGAGCCCCCGCGAGTTCAACGTGAAGGACTGGCGCTGCTCTTTATGCATTGCAGGAACGCCCAGCAATGCCCATTCCAGCGAGCTTTGCAGCTGGGACATGGGACGCAGCAAGTCGGGATGGACGGTCTCGGACCGGGTGGCCAAGCGGTTGTGGTAGTCCCGGGAGTAGGCGGCATAGGCCTCCCGCTCTTCGTCAGTGCTAGACGTATCCGGGCGCTCCAACCCCAACCAGTTCACCAACTCCAGCACGCGAGCGCTGGCAATCTCCCCGCCACGCGGCGTCGGCACCACCTGCTCAACCATCGCCAACAGCTTGGCATGGTGGAATGGGGTGTAGAACCAGTTCCGGGAAGCCTCCGCCACAATCGCGTAAGTGCCCATTTGCTCTTCCACGCGAGCCAGCGCCGCTTCCAGGTCTTCCAACCCCAAGCCACGCTTCTCCAACTCCTCCCGCTCCAGCAGCATCATCAACCGGGCGTGCTCCAACCCTTCCAGCTTGGCGATGCAGAAGTCTCGGTAGGCCTGCTCGTGCTCGCATGCGGCCTTCAGGATGATGCCGGTGTGGAAGAGGAAAGCGTCGCCGCCATCGCTCCAGAGCTTGGACTTCTCATCAACCTTGCCGCCGGTCGCGCCGCGAAGGGCCTTGGTGATTTGATCCGGCTCCAGGCCCTCGTAGGGGGCCACCGACATGCCTGCGCGCACGACGATATCAAACGCGTCCTTGCCCAGATCGGAGATGATCGCGCCGTCCTTCGCGTCGAGGATGAGTGCTCCACCCCCGCTGCGCTTCGCATCAAGAACGGTCTCGCCCGCGGCGCTCCCCTTCAGTTCATTCCGCAGTCCTACGGCTAATGCGGACTCGCGATAGCGACGGGCCAACGGCCGCAGCACGCTGAAGGACTTGCCCGAACCGATACGCCCGTAGACGATCAGGCCTTGGGTCAGGTCGCGCCAGGACAGCATCATCACCGTGCCCTTGTCCGGCGCAAAGCCATGGCCGCGGTCGTTCAGGTGACCAGACGCTCGACCCACCTTCAAAAGCGGGGTCTTGTCGCGCAACGCTTCGGCAGCCTGCTGCTCGCGGGCCTTCACGTGGGACTTGGACAGGGCACCCTGGGTCGCCAGGTTGTTGTCCAGGTTTTGCAGGTAGAGGCGAGCGGCCGTTTGAACGAAGTTGCCTTCCGTGAACTGCAAGGCATACATGGCCGCGATCACAAACGCCACGGCCACGCCCATCCCGTCCGGGAGAAGGGAGCCAATCCCAACAAGGGCCAAGATCACCACCATCCACTTCATCATCTGAATGAAGCGCTCGGCGGTCCCCCCCAGCACGCCCCGGTGGGGATGCGAGGCCGCACTCAGGAAGGCCGCAAACAACAGCAGGCCAGGAATGGTCAAGATCAGAAGAACGATGCCCGCCATTTTGGCAAAGCCCGCAGCGACCGCCATCATCCCCGCTCCCGTGTTCATCGGGTCAACCGCTGCTTGCCCCATGCTGGCCGCGTCCACGTGGAGCGCGGACGACAACGCCGCCGAAGCGGTTGCAATCAGCACGGGCAGCACCATCAGGGCCAGGCCCTTGAAGGCTTCCTTCATCCCTTCCGCTTGCTTCAACGCAACAAAGTAAGGAATGGCAGCCAGCAGCACCACGTAACTAAAAGCGCCAATGAGCGAGCCCAAGAAGTATTGAACCGCACCAATCAGCGGGAAGGCCAGATACATCAGCGAGGTTGCAGTGCTGTCGCCGCCCAGCGCCATGTCGTCCCCCAGCACGAAGCCTTCGGCACGACGTCCTTCCTTGGTGATGATCATGCGGGCCTGGGTGTTGCGCAGATCCTCCGGAACCTTCGGCCACCACGGATGGAACTGGTCCAGATCCAGTTCTTCGGGCACAACCAGTGCCATCTCTTTCTCGTCGAAAACCGCGCCCGCTTGGACCGCCATATCTACATCCTCTGGGGGAACGTCCAGCACGCGGCTCTTCACGCGGTCGCTCACGTCAAAGCGCCCGACCAAGTTTTCGTAGCGGTCATTGCCGTCCAGAATGATTTGCTCCAGCGTGCTCGACGCTTGATCGTCCTTCTTGAACAGCTTGCGGCCAATACCGACCGTCCAATCCATCAGCGATAGCAACATGCTCAGTGCCTCCCGTTGGACCGGCCAGCCTTTCGTAGACATCCGGTTGCCATAATTGATGGCAATGACCGAGGTGTTTATGGGCAACAGCA
>NZ_JAPTFX010000130.1:0-13837 GCF_030985895.1 Stenotrophomonas sp. Sm6012
ACAGCTCCAGGCAATTGTCAGGGGTGGGGCGGTGTCGGAGTGCGGGGTGTCAGCCGCATGGATGCGGCTGCCAAGCCCCCATGGACGGGTTTACGGCGTCCCCGCACTCCGACACCGCCCCGCCATCCGACGGAATGCTCGCTTTTGACGTTGACGTTGACGTTGCCTTGGCTTGAAGCCTCGGCAGGTGCAGGGCGCAGCCCTGCCGAACACCCCTTTACTTGACCTGCACGTCGATCACGCCGTCGCCGACGCGGGCCTGCAACGCGTCACCCGGCTGCACCTGGCCAACGTGCCGCACCAGGGCGCCATCGTCGCTGCGGGTGAGGATGCTGTAGCCACGCGCCACGGTCGCCAGCGGGCTGACCGCTTCCAGTGAGCGTGCCAGCCCGCGCAGGCGCAGTGCATCGCGTTCCAGCAGGCGCTGCATCGCAATCTGCGGACGCCCGCGCAGGGCGGCCAGGCGGCGCTGCATCGCATCCAGCTGTCGTTGTGGATGGTGCCCGCGCAGCACCGCCGCGGCATGACGCAGGCGCGCGGCGCGGCGCTCCTGCTGCTGGTTGAATGCCGCGTGCAGGCGCCGGCCGAGGTCCAGCTGGCGGCGACGTAGCAGGTCCAGGCGGGCCTGCGGGCTCTGCGCGTTCAGGCGCAGCAGGGCACGGTCGGCGCGCTGCATGGCCTGCTGCATCGCGTGCCGTTGCAGCTGCACCATGCGCGCCGCGGTGCGGCGCAGTCGCAGCGCCAGTTCGCGCTGGTCCGGCACCAGCAGTTCGGCGGCCACCGACGGTGTCGGCGCACGCAGGTCGGCAGCGAAGTCGCTGAGGCTGAAGTCGGTCTCGTGGCCTACCGCCGATACCACCGGGGTGCGGCTGGCAGCAATGGCGCGGGCCAGCGCTTCATCGTTGAACGCCCACAGGTCTTCCAGCGAACCGCCACCGCGGGTCAGCAGGATCACGTCGTAGCGGCCGCTGGCATCGGCGGCCTGCAGCAGGCGGGTGATCTGCGCCGCAGCACTGCTGCCCTGCACCAGGGTCGGCAGCAGGTCCACTTCCAGCAGCGGGAAGCGGCGGCCCAGCACGCTCAACACGTCGCGCACGGCGGCGCCGGTGGGCGAGGTGATGACCGCCAGGCGCTGCACATGCGCCGGCATCGGCCGCTTGCGTGACGGGTCGAACAGGCCCTCGGCTTCCAGGCGTGCCTTCAGCTCCTCGAACGCGCGGCGCAGTGCGCCTTCGCCGGCTTCCTCCATGTGGTCCAGCACCATCTGGTACTCGCCACGGGCGTCGTACAGGGTCACCTTGCCGCGCACCAGCACGCGCATGCCTTCGCGCGGCACGAACTTCAGGTACTGCGCTTTCATCCGGAACATGGCTGCACGCAGCTGCGCGCGCGCGTCCTTCAGGGTGAAATACAGGTGCCCGGAGGCAGGGCGCGCCACGCTGCCCAGTTCGGCCTCCACCCAGATCGCCGGGAAGCTGCCTTCCAGCAGATCGCGGGCCAGGGTGTTGAGCTGGCTGGGGGTGAAGATGTCGTCGTTGCGTGGCTGCATGGGAACGGCGTGGCGCGGGTGGAACGGGGGCTCAGGATCGCACGTCAGCGCGCCGCGTGCTGCCCCAGCGCCCACTGCACATGCTCACGCACCAGCGGCGAGCGATCGTCGATGCGGGTGTGCAGTGCAGCCAATGCCTCTGCGGACGCAGGCGCATTGCCCAGCGCCACCGCGATGTTGCGCAGCCAACGCTCATGACCGCTGCGGCGGATCGGGCTGCCCTCGGTGCGGCGCAGGAACTCGGCTTCGTCCCAGGCGAACAGCTGGTCCAGGCGCGCGGTATCAAGCTGGTTGCGTGCGCGGAAATCGGCTTCGTCGGTGCGCCTGGCGAACTTGTTCCAGGGGCAGACCAGCTGGCAATCGTCGCAGCCATAGATGCGGTTGCCGATCAGCGGCCGCATATCCTCGGGGATGGCGCCGTCGTGCTCGATGGTCAGGTACGAGATGCAGCGCCGCGCGTCCAGCCGTTGCGGGCCGATGATGGCCTGGGTGGGGCACACGTCGATGCAGCGCGTGCAGGTACCGCAGTGGGCGGTGGCCGGCGCGTCGATAGGCAGCGGGATGTCGATGTAGATCTCACCGATGAAGAACCACGAGCCGCCGTGACGGTCGATCAGGCAGGTGTGCTTGCCGATCCAGCCGAGCCCGGCGTTGCGCGCCAGTGCGCGTTCCAGCACCGGCGCCGAATCGACGAAGACGCGGTAGCCCAGCGGTGCCACCTCGTCGTTGATCTGCGTGGCCAGCTTCTGCAGGCGGTTGCGCATCAGCTTGTGGTAGTCGCGGCCCAGCGCATAGCGCGCCACGTAGGCGCGGCCCGGGTCGGCCAGGGTCGCCCAGGCCTCGGTGTCGTCCTTGTGGCTGTAATCCATGCCTACCGAGATCACCCGCACGGTGCCGGGCAGCAGTTCGGCCGGTCGCGCGCGCAGCGTGCCGTGGCGCGCCATCCAGTCCATCGTGCCGTACAGCCCCTGGCCCAGCCAGTCGGCCAGGTGCGCCTCATCCTCGCCCAGCTCGATGCCGGCGATGCCGCAGCGCTGGAAGCCATGCGCACGGGCCAGTTCACGGATGCGCTGCACGGCCTGGGCCGGATCGACAGGGGCGGGGACGGTGGACATGTGCACCAGTATAAAATCCCTGCATGCCCGATCTTTCCCTTCTGTTCGATACCAAAGCGGCGCGCGCGCTCGATGGGCGCGCATCGGCGCTGGCCGGAGATGGTGGCTGGAGCCTGATGGCCCAGGCGGGTCTGGCCGGCTGGCAGTGCCTGCTGCAGCAGTGGCCGGAGGCCCTCCAGCTATGCGTGCTGGTCGGTGCCGGCAACAACGGCGGCGACGGCTACGTGCTGGCCAGCCATGCCCTGCGGTCGGGGCGCCAGGTTCAGGTGGTCATGCTGCCTGGCAGGGCGCCCGCCACGGTGCTGGCGGTGCAGGCTGCAGCGGACTTTGCGGCGGCTGGTGGCAGTGTCGTCGAGTTCGATGGCCATTTGCCGGACGCTGAGGTCTATGTGGACGCACTGTTCGGGCTTGGCCTGGACCGGGCGCCGTCCGGCACGGCCCGGGCGCTGATCGAGGCCCTCAATGCGGCGCGTGGGCCGGTACTGGCGATGGACGCGCCCAGTGGCGTTGATGCCGACAGCGGATGTGTGCCCGGCGTGGCGGTGAAGGCCGATGTCACGTTGCAGTTCATCGCGTGCCACCGAGGCCTGTACACCGGTGATGCGCTGGAGCAGGTCGGCCAGCGCCGGCTGGCGCCACTCGAACTGCCTGATCAGGCCTGGGACGGTATCCAGGCCAGCGCGCAGCGCTGGACCGGCCACCGTTTGAAGGCACTGCTGCCACCGCGCCGTGCAAACACCCACAAGGGCGAATCCGGGCACGTGCTGTGCGTCGGCGGCAACCATGGCAGCGGCGGCGCCATCGCGATGGCGGCCGAAGCCGCGTTGCGTGCCGGCGCCGGCCTGCTGAGCCTGGGTACCCGTCGCGATCACGTCGGCCCCTTGCTGGCGCGCCTGCCGGAGGCGATGACCCATGCGCTGGAAGACGGCGATGCGCTGCCGGCGCTGCTGGACAGGGCGACGGTGGTGGCGATCGGGCCCGGCTTGGGCCAGGACGAATGGGCGCGCGCGCTGTTTGCGCGGGTGCTGGCGTGTGGCAAGCCGTTGGTGGTCGATGCCGATGCACTGAACCTGCTGGCGCAGGATCCCCGCGCGTTGCCGGACGCGATCCTCACCCCGCACCCGGGCGAGGCCGCGCGCCTGCTTGGTTGCAGCAGCGCTGACATCCAGGCCAACCGCTACGCCAGCGCGCAGGCGTTGGCCGAGCGCTTCCACGCCGTGGTGGTGCTGAAGGGCGCGGGCAGCATCGTGGCGGCACCCGGGCAGACGCCAAGGCTGATCGCTGCGGGCAACCCCGGCATGGCGGTGGGCGGAATGGGCGACCTGCTCACCGGCATCATTGCCAGCCTGCGCGCGCAGGGCCTGGCCGCGTTCGACGCGGCCGCGGCCGGCGCCTTGCTGCACGCACTCGCCGGCGATGCCGCTGCCGCCGATGGCGCGCGTGGCCTGCTTCCTACTGACCTGCTGGCGCCGCTGCGGCGACTGGCCAATCCGGACCTCTCTCCATGACCGAATTCTTCCTTGCCGACAGCGATGCCACCGAACTGCTCGGGCAGTGGCTGGCGGCGACGCGGCCGCCGCAGGCGCTGATCGAGCTGCGCGGCGACCTCGGCGCCGGCAAATCCACCACTGCCCGCGCACTGCTGCGCGCACTGGGCGTGCAGGGCGCCATCCGCAGCCCGACCTATACCCTGGTCGAGCGCTACCCGTTGGCCAGTGGCGGCGAGGCATGGCACTTGGACCTGTACCGCATCGGCCAGGCCGGCGAGCTCGATTTTCTCGGCCTGGACGAGGGCAGTGCCGTGTTGTGGCTGGTCGAATGGCCCGAGCGCGGGGGCGGTGCGCTACCGCCGACCGATCTGGTGGTAGCGCTGGAAATCGAGGGCAAGGGGCGTCGTGTTCGTCTCACTGGGGCCAGCGACGCGGGACGTGAATGGCTGGCGCGGCTGCCTCAGGGGGGCGACTTGCAGGCCATTTCTGTCGGCTGACGAGAACAAACAGCGGCAGGTTACGGATTATTAAGGAAAAAGGTGTTGCATTCCGTTCAGCGCGGTGATTGAATCCTGAGCCATGCGCCCGGGGAACCGTCTCATCGCCATCTGTGCCGCCGTCGGACTGGGTCTGGCGAGCGTCAGTGCGTGGGCGGGTGAAGTCCGCCAGGTCCTGTTGAATACCGGCGCGACCGGCACCCGTGCCGAGATCTCGCTGGTCGGCAGTGGCGGCTACAAGACCCTGTCGCTGGCGGGCCCGAACCGCCTGGTGGTCGATTTCCCGGACTCCAGCGCCATACGCAACCTGAAGATGCCGGCCGCGCAGGGCGTGGTTACTGCAGTGCGTACCGGGCAGCCGGTCCCGGGGACGTTCCGTGTCGTTTTCGACCTCGCTGAATCGGTGGCGCCGTTCCGCCCGCAGATGCAGCGCGAGGGCAATGAATCCAAGCTGGTGATCGAATGGCCGGGCGATGGCCCGGCCGTGGCCGCCAGCCGGCCGGCGGTGACCCCGGCGGTGCAGCCACAGGCGCCCGTCAGCACGCCTGCGCCGACCGCGGCCGAGAGCGCGCAGTCGCGCAACGATGCCGCGCGCGCCACCGCACTGTTGACCGCGCAGGTGCAGCAGCAGGCCAGCGCCGCTGCAGCGACCCCGGCCACGCCGACGCCGGCACCGTCCACGGCACCGGCACAGGTGGCCGCGGCAGGTACCGCGGCCAGCAGCACGCCGTCCTCTTCACCGGCCGCGATCCTCGCTGGCCAGCGCACTGCCGCGGTGGTGACCACGCCGCCGGCCACGGTGCCCGCGCCGGCGCCAACGCCAGTGGAACCGCCACGCCCGGCCATGCCCAGCGATGCGTCGCGCATCCGCATGCAGGCTGGCATGCGCCACCTGGTGGTGGCCATCGATCCGGGCCACGGTGGCCAGGACCCGGGTGCGATCGGCCCGACCGGCAAGCGCGAGAAGGATGTCACCCTGGCGGTGGCGCGTGAGCTGGCGCGCCAGGTGAACGCGACGCCGGGCCTGAAGGCCTACCTGACCCGCGACAGCGACGTGTTCATCCCGCTGCCGATGCGTGCGCAGAAGGCGCGTGCGAACAAGGCCGACATCTTCATTTCGATCCACGCCGATGCGGCCGAAAACCGTTCGGCCACCGGTTCGTCGGTGTATGTGCTGTCGACCAAGGGCGCATCCTCGCAGCGTGCGCGCTGGCTGGCAGACAAGGAAAACGCGGCCGACCTGGTCGGTGGCGTGCGCCTGCAGCAGACCGAAGGCACGCTTGCCAACGTGCTGCTGGACCTGGCCCAGAGCGGCTACATGAAGGCATCGGAGGACGCGGCCGGCCACGTGCTGGGCGGCCTGAAGCGGATCGGCAACAACCACAAGCCGAACATCGAGCGTGCCAACTTCGCGGTGCTGCGCACCTCGGACATGCCGGCGATGCTGGTGGAAACCGCGTTCATCTCCAACCCGGATGAAGAGCGCCGCCTGATCGACCCGGCCTACCAGCGCAAGATCGCCGGTGCGGTACTCGATGGCGTGCACACCTTCTTCAGCCGCCAGCCGCCGCCGGGCACGCTGTACGCGGCCCGTGCCCAGGCCGAGATCGACGCCGCAGGCACCATGGCCGGCGGCAGCAAGTAACCCGCCGAAAGCGGGTTTCTGCTTTCTGTAGAGTCGAGCCGCGCTCGACTGGGCCTTGCCGGTAACCCGTCAGTCGAGCATGGCTCGCCTCTACCCTGGGCCGCTCCGCTATCATCCCTGCATGACGTCTGCTGCCCATCCGCGCCCGATCCGGCCATTGCCGGACATCCTGATCAACCAGATCGCCGCTGGCGAAGTGGTCGAGCGTCCTGCGTCCGTGGTCAAGGAACTGGTCGAGAACGCGATCGATGCCGGCGCCAGCCGCGTCGACATCGATCTTGAAGAAGGCGGCGTGCGCCTGATCCGCATCCGTGACAACGGCAGCGGCATCGCGCCGGAGCAGTTGCCACTGGCGGTATCGCGCCATGCCACCAGCAAGATCGCCGATCTGGACGATCTTGAGTCGGTGGCCACGCTCGGTTTCCGGGGGGAGGCACTGCCGTCGATCGCCTCGGTCAGCCGCTTCACCCTGGCCTCGCGCCGCGCGCACGACGAGCATGGTTCCGCGCTGCAGATCGAAGGCGGCAAGATCGGCGAAGTCACTCCGCGTGCGCATGCGCCGGGTACCACCGTGGAAGTGCGCGAACTGTTCTACAACGTGCCGGCGCGGCGCAAGTTCCTGCGCGCCGAGCGCACCGAACTGGGCCATATCGAGGAGTGGCTGCGTTCGCTGGCGCTGGCGCGGCCGGATGTCGAACTGCGTGTGTCGCACAACGGCAAGGCCTCGCGGCGCTACAAGCCGGGCGACCTGTATTCCGATGCGCGATTGGCCGAAACGCTGGGCGAAGATTTCGCCAACCAGGCCGTGCGCGTGGACCACAGCGGTGCCGGCCTGCGCCTGCATGGCTGGATCGCGCAGCCGCATTATTCGCGTGCCAGTGCCGACCAGCAGTACCTGTACGTCAACGGCCGTTCGGTGCGCGATCGCAGCGTCGCCCACGCGGTGAAGATGGCCTACGGAGACGTGCTGTACCACGGTCGCCAACCGGCCTACGTGCTGTTCCTGGAACTGGACCCGACCCGGGTCGACGTCAACGTGCATCCGGCCAAGCACGAGGTGCGCTTCCGTGATTCGCGGCTGGTCCATGATTTCGTCTACCGCACGCTGAAGGACGCGCTGGCCGACACCCGTGCCGGCATGTCGGCGCAGGAGATCGGCGCCGGTCCTGCCCATCCGGTGGATGCGGCCGCGACACCGATGGCGTCCAACTCCGGCGCTTCTGGATTCGGGCTGGTGCGCGGTCCTGCGCCGGGTTCCGGCTCGGGTGGCGGGGGGGGATTCTCAGGCTGGCGACCGCAGCAGCCGCTGGGCCTGCAGGTGGCTGACGCCCCGGCCGCCTACGCCGCGTTGTATGCCGCACCGTCCGGTGCCGAACGCGGGGCGACGCTGCCGCCGATGCCGAGCGAGAATGGACTGCCGGTGACCAGCGCCGATGCGGGCGTGCCGCCGTTGGGTTATGCGATCGCGCAGCTGCACGGCATCTACATCCTGGCCGAAAATGCCGAAGGCCTGATCGTGGTCGACATGCACGCCGCGCATGAGCGCATCGGCTACGAGCGCCTGAAGAATGCGCACGATGGCATCGGCCTGCAGTCGCAACCGCTGCTGGTGCCGATCACCCTTGCCGTGGGCGAGCGCGAGGCCGACACCGCTGAAAGCGAAGCCGAAACGCTGGCCGCGCTCGGCTTCGAAGTGACCCGTGCCGGCCCCGGTTCGCTGCATGTGCGCAGCATTCCGGCGCTGCTGGCGCATGCCGAGCCGGAAGGGCTGCTGCGCGATGTGCTGACCGACCTGCGCGAACACGGCCAGAGCCGGCGCGTGGCGAGTGCGCGCGACGAACTGCTGTCGACCATGGCCTGCCATGGCGCGGTGCGTGCCAATCGGCGCCTGACCGTTCCAGAGATGAACGCGCTGTTGCGCGACATGGAAATCACCGAGCGGTCCGGCCAGTGCAACCATGGCCGACCGACCTGGGCCCGTTTTTCGCTGGCGGAGATCGACCGCTGGTTCCTGCGCGGACGTTGAGGGGAGCATCGATGCGTTATCGGGGAATGGGCGGCCTGCTGGCCGCCATGGTGTTGGCTGCCTGCAGCCCGGCGACACCGCCGGCGCCGACGGTCACTGAAGATCCGGCCTTTGCCGCCGCGCAGCAGCAATGGCGCGTGGCGCGCTACCAGGACCTGACCCGGCCCGATGGCTGGACGGCGCTGGTCGGCCTGCACTGGCTGCAGAACAAGTCGCACTTCGTCGGCAGCGGCGCCACCAACGGCATCCGCCTGGCGGTCGGTCCGGGCAAGCTGGGCCTGCTGCGCCGTGAGGGTACCCAGTGGTGGTTCACGCCGGAAGCCGGTGCCGAGGTCAGCCATGAGGGCCAACCGGTACGCGGTCGTATCCGCGTCGACACCGACAAGGATGCACAGCCGACCCTGTTGTCTTTCGACGCTGGCAAGGGCCAGCTCAGCATCATCCGCCGCGGGCCGCGCGATGCACTGCGGGTCAAGCACGCCGATGCGCCGGCACGCCGCGATTTCGCTGGCCTGGAGTACTGGCCGGGTGGCCCCGGCTGGCAGGTGCAGGCACGCTTCATCGCGCACCCGCCGGGCAAGACGCTGCCGATCGTCGACATCACCGGCCTGACCACCGAGATGCCCAATGCGGGCGCGGTCGAGTTCCAGCGCGATGGCCGCAACTGGCGTCTGGAAGCGATCGGTGCCCCCGGGCAGCCGCTTTTCCTGATCTTCGCCGACCGCACCAGTGGCCGCGGCAGCTATCCGGCCGGCCGCTACCTGGACACCGATGCACCCGCTGCCGACGGCACGGTGCGCATCGATTTCAACCGTGCCTACAACCCGCCGTGTGCATTCACCGCCTACGCGACCTGCCCGCTGGCGCCACCGGAAAACCGGCTGGACCTGCGCGTGGAAGCAGGCGAGAAGGCCTACCACCTGCCTGAAGGAGAAGGCTGAAATGCCGATCAGAGACCTGTTCCGTGCCGCTACCCTGCTGCTGGCCTGCGCGGTCGCACCGCTGGTTGCGGCGCGCAATGCGCCTGCCGCCGAGCCGGCCGCTGCCGCGACCGCCGCTGCCAAGCCACCGGTGCCGCTGCTGTGGAAAGTGACCGGTCCAGGCGATTCGCGCCTCTATCTGCTCGGTTCGTTCCACCTGCTGAAACCGCAGGACTATCCGCTGTCGCCGGATGTCGAACAGGCCTTCGAGGCCTCGCAGCGCATCGTGTTCGAGCTCTCGCCGGAGGACATGCAGTCGCCGCAACTGGCCAGCCGCATGGTGCAGGCGGCGGTCCGCACCGATGGCAGCGAACTCAAGCGCGACCTGGATGCGGCCACCTGGCAGAAGCTGCAGGCGTTCGCGGCGCAGAACGCGCTGCCGCTGGCGCAGATGCAGGGCATGAAGCCCTGGTTCGTCGGCCTGAGCATTTCGATCGGGCAGATGCAGAAGCTGGGCCTGGACCCGGCGCTGGGCCTGGATCGGCATTTCATGGAGCGCGCGCAGAAGACCGGCCGCAAGACGGCCGGCCTGGAAGACATCGATACGCAGATCGGCATGCTCGATGGCATGACGGTGCAGGAGCAGCGGCAGATGTTGTCCGAGGCGCTCGATCAGGCGGGCAAGGGCGATGAGCAGGCGCGCCTGTTGCACGATGCCTGGCGCCGGGGGGATGAGCGCCTGTTGTGGACCAAGATGGCGGCGGAAATGCGCCAGCAGTATCCGCAGCTTTACCAGCGCATCAACACCGGCCGCAATGACGCGTGGGTGCCGAAGCTGCTGCCGTACCTGCAGGCCGGGCAGGGCGGAACGCTGGTGGTGGTCGGCACGCTGCACCTGCTCGGCAACGATGGCGTGGTCGAGAAGCTGAAGGCCAAGGGCTACAAGGTCGAGCGCGTGTGCACGGGGTGCAGGGCCAAGCGCTGACGCATCGCGGGCGCCATGCAATGAAAAACGGCGCGCCCAGGGCGCGCCGTTTTCGTATCCACTGCGCTGATGGCTCAGCGGCGGGTCTTGCCGCCGGTGCTGCTTCCCGGTTCGTTGGGCTTGTTGCCGGTGCTGGAGCCGGTGCCGGTACCCGTTCCGGTGCCGCCCGGGCGCGGGCCACCGAAACCACTGCCCATGCTGCGCTGGAATTCCTGCCACAGCTCCAGGTTGCGCTCGGTCAGCTGGTTCATCATCGCCCACGGGGTCTGCCCCAGCAGGTTGCCCATCTGCTGGCGGAACTGCTGCTGCTGGTCGAGGAAGACCTGCATGCTGCGCTCCAGGTAATTGCCCATGAAGCCCTGCAGGGAATCGCCGTAGAAGCGGATCAGCTGGCTCAGCAGCTGGGTGGACAGCATCGGCTCGCCGTCCTGTTCCTGGTCGGCGATGATCTGCAGCAGGACCGATCGAGTGAGGTCGTCGCCGCTCTTGGCGTCGCGGACTTCGAAGTCTTCACCGTCCAGGATCAGCTGGCGCACGTCCTCGATGGTGATGTAGCTGGAGATCTCGGTGTCGTAGAGACGGCGGTTCGGATACTTCTTGATGATGCGGGTCGCAGCCATGAAGCGGTACTCGTCACAGTAGACGCGCAGCATGGCGCAGTGCAGCAGCCGTTGCAACCGCCTCAGCCCCCGCCAGGCTTGGCTTTCGGCGGCGATCATGTTGCGCAGCAAGGGTTTGCGTGCTGCGCAGCATGACTCTTGGCAGGGGCTGACGGCGTTCGCCGTGACGGCCCGCTGCGCGGCTTACCAGCCCATGTGGTGGCCGCCGTTGATATCCAGGTTGCTGCCGGTAATCCACGCGGCCTCGTCGGCCACCAGGAAGGACACGCCGTAGGCGATTTCCTCCGGCTTGCCGAGACGCCCGGTGGGGATGTCGGCGATGATCTTGGCGCGCACGTCCTCCGGCACCGCCATGACCATATCGGTCGCCACGTAACCGGGCGAAATGGTGTTGACGGTGATGCCGAAGCCCGCGTTCTCGCGGGCCAGCGAGATGGTGAAGCCATGCATGCCGGCCTTGGCGGCGGCGTAGTTGGCCTGGCCGTACTGGCCCTTCAGGCCGTTGATCGAGCTGATCTGGATGACCCGGCCCCAGCCGCGGCGGCGCATGCCCTCGATGACCGGGCGGGTGACGTTGAACACCGAATTGAGATTGGTGTTGATCACATCGTGCCACTGGTCCACGCGCATGCGATGGAAGGTGGTGTCACGGGTGATGCCGGCGTTGTTGACCAGGATCTCGACCGGGCCCAGCTCGGCCTCGACCGCGCGCACCAGCGCTTCGGCACTGTCGGGGTCGGAGACATCACCGGGGAAGATCGATACCGCATAGCCGCGTTCGGACATTGCCTGCTGCCACGCGCGCGCCTTGGCTTCGTCGCGGTAATTGGTGGCGACCCGGTGGCCCTGGTCGGCCAGGCGTTGGCAGATGGCGGTACCGATGCCGCCGGTTCCGCCGGTGACCAGTGCGACGCGAGATGTCATGGAATGCTGTCCGGGTATCAGGTGGGGGAAGGGGGATTCTGCAACATCGGCGCGGAAAGTGCGCCGGGCGGCAGCAGGATGTCGGTGCGCGGCAGGCGCGCCGGGTCGAAGGCCCGTTGCGCGGAGGCCAGCAGGGCATCCAGATCGTGTGCCTGCTCCAGCGCCGCAGGGGCCTGGCTGAGCAGCTGCCAGAGCTGGCGCAGCACCGGCAGCGGGCGCGCAGTGTCCACCGGCAGCGCCGCCAGCGACTTGGACAGTTTGTGGCCCGGCGCATCCAGCAGCAGCGGCAGGTGCCAGTAGCGCGGCACCGCGAGCCCCAGTGCCTGCTGCAGCAGGATCTGCCGCGCGGTGGAGTCGAGCAGGTCGGCGCCGCGCACCACTTCGGTCACACCCTGCGCGGCATCATCGACCACCACCGCCAGCTGGTAGGCCCAGCAGCCGTCGGCACGGCGCAGCACGAAGTCGCCGACCTCGGCATGCACGTCCTGCTGCTGCGGGCCACGCAGTCCATCATCGAACTGCACGACGCTGCCGGCCGGCACACGGAAGCGGACGGCGGGGTCCGGTCGAGCCTGCCTTGCGACGCAGCGATGGTGGATGCCGCCACTGGCGGCCAGTTCGCTGCGGCTGCAGTGGCAGACGAAGGCCAGGTCACTGGCCAGCAACACATCCAGTGCGGCCTGGTAGGCCCCGCCGCGCGTGCTCTGCCAGAGGATTGGACCATCGTGGACCAGGCCGAACGCGGCCAGTGCCTGCAGTTGCGAATCCGCTGCACCGGGTACGGTGCGGGGCGGATCAACGTCTTCGATGCGCAGCCGCCACAGGCCGCCGTGATGGCGGGCGAGCAACCAGCTGCCGAACGCGGCGAGCAGGGAACCGGGGTGGAGCAGGCCGGTCGGCGAGGGCGCGAAGCGGCCACAGGGAATGGGGGAGGTCATGCTGGCTGAATCGTCGGTCAGGTTGGCGCTTGAATTCAAGCTGACCACACCGCAAATTGACCGGTATCGACCCCTTCCGAGCCGGATTTTCCCATGTTTACCCGCATTGCCCTGTTCCTGGCGACCAACTTCGCGGTCCTGATCCTCGCCAGCATCGTGATGTCGCTGCTCGGGGTCAATCCAAGCCAGATGAGTGGCCTGCTGGTGATGGCCGCGATCTTCGGCTTCGGTGGCTCCTTCATCTCGCTGCTGCTGTCCAAGTGGATGGCCAAGCGTTCCACCGGCGCGGTGGTGATCACCGAGCCGCGCAACCAGACCGAACGCTGGCTGCTGGCCACCGTCGAACGCCAGGCCAAGGCCGCCGGCATCGGCATGCCGGAAGTGGCGGTGTATGAAGGCCCGGAAATCAATGCCTTCGCCACCGGTGCCAACCGCAACAACGCGCTGGTGGCGGTGTCCACCGGCCTGCTGCACAACATGAGCGAAGACGAGGCCGAAGCCGTGCTGGGCCACGAGATCGCCCACGTCGCCAACGGTGACATGATCACCATGGCGCTGCTGCAGGGCGTGCTGAACACCTTCGTGATCGTGCTGGCCCGCGTGGTCGGCGGCATCATCGACAGCGCGCTATCGGGCAACCGCGAAGGCGGCGGCCGTGGCTTCGCCTACTACATTATCGTGTTCGTGCTGGAGATGGTGTTCGGCCTGTTCGCCACCATGATCTCGATGTGGTTCTCGCGCCACCGTGAGTTCCGTGCCGACGCGGGTGGTGCCTCGCTGGCCGGCCGCCAGAAGATGATCGCCGCGCTGGAGCGCCTGCAGCTCAACCACGGCCAGAGCACGCTGCCGACCCAGATTGCCGCGTTCGGTATTGCTGGTTCGACGGCGAAGAAGCTGTTCATGAGCCACCCGCCGCTGGAAGAGCGCATTGCCGCGCTGCGGGCGTCGACGGTGGCGTAAGCCTCCGTACTTTCACGGTAGTGCAGGAACGCCTGGCCTCGCGCCGGGCGTTGTTGTTTGCGCGCCGGCGAGAGTCATTTCCGCGACCGCGGAGGGGTGTCACTTTCTTTGCTCGTGCAAAGAAAGTAACCAAAGAAACACGCCGCCGGCCGCGAGCCGGTGCTGCGC
>NZ_JAPTFX010000131.1:0-13799 GCF_030985895.1 Stenotrophomonas sp. Sm6012
CGCGCAGGGCGCGCGCGACCGCCACCAGCACCTGGTCGCCCACCGCATGGCCGTGGCGATCGTTGATGTCCTTGAACAGGTCGATGTCGAGGAAGCCGATCACCAGCGGGCCGCGCTCACGGTCAACCTGTGCCAGGTGGCGGGCCAGCTGCTGCAGCCCTGCGCGCCGGTTGGGCAGGCCGGTCAGGCCATCGGTCTCGGCCAGCTGACGCAGTTCATCGCGCTGCTGGCGCAGCCGCCCGAGCCGTTGGTTCATGGCGTAGGCGGCCATCATCAGCAGCCAGGTCACCGCCAGCTGCAGCGCCTCCACCCGGTACTCCAGCAACCATTCGGCTGCACTGGCGTCGGCGATGATCAGTACCAGCATCGGCGCCAGCGCGGCCAGCCCGGCCTGCGCCGAGCGGTCGCCGCGCCAGCGCGCCCAGACGCCGGCCAGCAACGCCAGGCCACACCCCAGCAGATAGGTCACCTGCAGGCCCTGTGCGACCCAGGCCAGCTGGCCCCAGCGCAGCCACGGCACCAGCACGGCCAATGCCAGCAGCCCCCACAGCACGATCGCCTGCAGCGGCCGCGAACGGGGCAGCGCGCGGTCGCCGCCGTTCAGCCGCCACAGCGCCGGCAGCACCAGTGCCTGGGTGGCCGCGGTCAGCGAAAGCAACCACCAGGCCCCGCGCTCGCCCACCGGCAGCCAGGGCTCCGGATAGCCGCTGAGGCCACCGAGGATCGCCTGCCACAGCACCAGCACGGTGGTGCCGGCGATGTAGACCAGGAAACTGCGGTCGCGCGTGGTCAGGAAGGCCATCAACGCCGACAGCGCCAAGGCGATGGCCACCGCGATGCAGGCGGCGCGCACCAGCAGGCGGGCGGTGTCGTTCTGCTGCACCGGGCTGGGCGCGCCCAGCCGCAGGGTCGGCACCCAGCGCGCCTTCAGCGGCGTCTGCCAGGAGACCAGGAACGGCGCGTGGCTGCCGACCGGTGGCACCGCGACCAGGCCGATGCCTGCGCGGAAGCGCGAATCGCGGGTGCGGGCATCGTGCATGTTGCCGCAGATTTCGCGGTCACCGTGCTGGACCCGGACCTCGCCGGCGAAGACGTTGAACACGTCCAGCGCCTGTGGCTCGCCCGACCAGCCCCCGGGCGGCGCGGGCACTTCCACCTGCTGGCGGGCGCCGGTCAGCATCTGCGGCGTGCACGCGCGATGTGGGGTCGGCGCGTCGGTGGCGCCCCCGACCAGCAGGTAATCGCGGCCCGATACGGCCTCGGCAGCCTGAAGCGGCCACGGTATCGCCCACCACATCAGCAGGACGGCCAGCACCACTCCTGTTCCATACCGCCACTGCCTGCTGCCCACGCCACGTCCTGTTCCTGCTTACGTCCGCGCCCACTGCACGTCGCCCCTGGCGCGCATTATCGCAGCCGGGCGCGCCGCGCATGTGTAGACCAAAGTCGCCGCGGTCCGTTCAGCCCGCGCCCTGCGGCCCGTTCACCGCCACCAGCCGGAAGGGCTTCAGGTCGGTCAGGGTCATCCGTTCCAGCGGCTGCGGCCGTTCGATCGCATAGCCCTGCTGGCCCTGTACCCCCAGCCTGGTCAGCGCGCCGGCCACCTCGGCGGTCTCCACCCACTCGGCCACCACTTCCATCTGCAGCTCGCGCCCCAGCTCGCTGATCGCCCGCACGGTGGCATGGCTGACCGGGTCGGTGTCCATGTCGCGCACGAATGCACCGTCGATCTTCAGGATGTCGGCCGGGAGCTGGCGCAGGTAGCCGAACGAGGACAGTCCGGACCCGAAGTCGTCCAGCGCCATCCGGCAGCCCCGCGCCTTCACCGCATCGATGAAAGCGCGCGCCTGGCTGAGGTTGCTGATCGCAGCGGTCTCGGTGATCTCGAAGCACAGCTTGGACGCCAGTGCGCGGTTGCGCTCGAGCAGGTCGCAGACGAACGCCAGGAACCCTGGCTCGGCGATCGACTGCGCCGAAACGTTGACGTTGCACAGGCCCAGCTGGCGCACATGCGCCGGGCAGACCTGCAGGTGCCGGAACAGCAACCCGAGCACGTGGCGATCCAGCGCCACGGCCATGCCGTAGCGTTCTACCGCCGGCATGAACTGGCCGGGCAGATGCAGGCTGCCGTCGGTGCCGCGCATGCGCACCAGTACCTCGTAGTGCAGGTAGGACGGATCTCCCACCCGGGCGATGCGCTGCGCATACAGCAGCATGCGGTTCTCGGCCATCGCCAGGCTGACGCCCTGCAGGCGTTCAGCCTCCAGCCGCCGTTCTTCCAGCGCCATGCGGTTCTCGTTGAAGCAGTGCACGCGGTTGCGGCCCGCCTGCTTGGCTGCGTAGCAGGCGCTGTCGGCGGCACTCATCAGCCAGTTCACGTCGGGCGCATCGGCACTGACCTCGACCACGCCGATGCTGCAGCTCAGCTGCGGGCTGCCCTCGCTGATCGGGAAGGTAGCCTGGCCCAGGTTGCGGATCACCCGCTGCAGCACCCGCTTGGCTTCGTCCTGGCCGGCATGGGCGAGGAACACGGCGAACTCATCGGCGCCGAGCCGGCCGACCCAGTCGCCATCGCGCACGGCTGCCACCAGGTAATCGGCGAAACTGCGTAGCATCTGATCGCCGGCGGCATGGCCGAAGCTGTCGTTGACCAGCTTGAAATGATCCAGGTTGATGTAGCACAGCGAATGCGTGCCGCCGTCGCTGCGCACCTGCAGCAGCGCGCGTTCCAGCAGCCGTTCGATCTCGCGGCGGTTGATCAGCCCGGTCAGCGGATCGTGGCTGGCGTGATGCTCGATCTCACGTGCCAGCGCATGGTTCTGGCTGACATCCTCGATGATCGCGAACACCGACAGCCCCCCGCTGCTGTGCACGCCGGTACCACTCCAGCGCCCCCAGACCAGGCTGCCGTCGCGCCGCCGGAAGCGCAGTTCGCTTGGCCGCAGCTGCCGGTCCCAGTCGATGCGGCCGACACCGTCGATGACCAGTTCGCCGTCCATCAGCAGATCGTGCAGTGACATCTGCAGCAGCACATCGCGACGATAATCGAGAATATCCGCCATGGCCTGGTTGGCCTCGATCACCTTGCCATCGGTGTCGAGCTTGAGCATGCCCACGTTGGCCTGGTAGAACGCCGCGCGGAAACGGCTCTCGTGCTCGGTCAGGTCCTTGCCGACGCGACGCGCCAGCGCCACGGCCATCAGGCTGATCGCCAGCACCGACAGGCCCGCAACCATCAACGTGGCCAGCCTCACCAGCGTCGCCATCCGCAACAGCGCCTGCGAGAACGCCTGGCTCTGCACCTGCATCCGCCGATCAAGGTCACCCAGTTGCTGCAGGTAGCGGTCACGCGCGGCGATCGGCAGCGGGCCACTGTCGTGCCGCAGCTGCAATTCATCGACCAGGCGCTGCACCGCCATCAGGTCGCCGTCGGTCTTCCGCCACAGCGCGGTTGCTTCGCGGAAGGCACCGATATCGCGTGCATAGCGGAACGAGAACACCAGGCGCGGAATATCGGCGCGCGCATTGCCGCCCTGCAGGAACCCCTGCCTGGCCTTGGCTTCATCCGGCTCGGCCTGTTCCAGCGCCAGCCGCGCCTGCAGATCGCCCAACGGCACCTGCAGGGCCTGGCGCGCGTCGTCCAGGTCCTGGGCATCGCCCCGCGCCAGGTAACGACTGAGCGCGGCGGTTGCATCCTGCTGACCGCGCGACCAGTAGCCCTGGCCGGCAATCCAGGCGGTGGAGGCCGCCTGCAGTTCCTGGATCAGCGCGGACAGTGCGACCAGTCCAATCGCCATGCCCGTCAGCAACGCAAATCGCAGTCCCAGGCCACGGGTCATTGGAACCCGTCGGCTCTGTTGGTCCGTGCCACTCCTACCCATCCCGGATCCCCCCGAATGTGCTGCGGTGACAACCTCCCTTGGAACCGCCCCAGCCTAGGACCGGGAATGTGTTGACCATGCGAAAAAGGGGACGGAGGGGATTAAGTCGTTTATGGCATAAGCACCTGGCCTGCCATTTACGACTTAATCCCCTCCGTCCCCTTTTTGCAGGCCCGGAACGGGCAACGCCAGCCCGAAGGCTGGCGCTGTCAGGGCTGCTGTGCGGCTCAGTAGCTGCGCGGGCCGCGCGGCTTGAAGCCGTCACGACGCGGCGGGCGGCTGTCGCGGTCACCGCCGCGGTCGCCACCGTGGCCACCCGGACCACCCGGGCCGCCACGACGCGGGCCACCCGGGCCGCCCGGACCACGCTTGTCGAAGCGCGGCTTGAACGGACGCGGGGCCGGGTTGGTGTCTTCACCCGGCGCCAGCGCGCGCATCTGCAGCTGCTGGCCCGACACCCACACCTTCTGCAGGTGCGACAGCACGTCCGGCGGCATCTGTGCCGGCAGGTCCAGCAGCGAGAAATCGTCGTGGATGTCGATGCGGCCGATGAAGCGGCTTTCCAGACCGGCTTCGTTGGCGATGGCGCCGACGATGTTGGCCGGCTTCACCCCGTGCTGGTGGCCGACCGAAATACGGTAGGTCTCCATGCCCTGCTCCGGCGCGCCACGCGGCGGAACCTCGCGGCGCGGGCGCTGCTCGAAACCACCCTCGCCGTCTTCACGGCGCGGGCCACGCTCGAAGCGCGGGCCGCGATCGTTGCGGTCGAAGCGATCACCACGCTCCGGGCGGTCGCCACGGTCGAAGCGCTCGCGCGGCGCACGCTCTTCGCGCGGCGCACGCACCGGCGGCTGCAGCAGGAACGGGGTGTCACCCTGCAGCATCTTGGCCAACGCGGCGGCCACTTCGATGGCCGGCACGTTCTGCTCGCTCTCGAAGCGCTCCAGCAGCTGGCGGTAGAAGTCCAGGCCGCCGGCGCCGAGGGTCTCGCTGATGCGCGAGGTGAACTTGTTGATGCGGGTGTCGTTGACCGCTTCCACGCTCGGCAGCTGCATCTCTTCGATCGGCTGGCGGGTGGCGCGCTCGATCTGGCGCAGCATGCCCTTCTCGCGCGGGGTGGCGAACAGGATCGCCTCACCGCTGCGGCCGGCACGGCCGGTACGGCCGATGCGGTGCACGTAGCTTTCGGTGTCGTACGGGATGTCGTAGTTCAGCACGTGGCTGATGCGTTCCACGTCCAGGCCACGGGCAGCCACGTCGGTGGCGACCAGGATGTCCAGCTTGCCTTCCTTCAGCATGGCGATGGTGCGCTCACGCTGGGCCTGCTGCATGTCACCGTTGATCGCGGCAGCGGCCAGGCCACGGGCCTGCAGCTTGCTGGCCAGTTCTTCGGTGCCGGCCTTGGTGCGGGCGAAGATGATCATCGCGTCGAACGGCTCGACTTCCAGGATGCGGGTCAGCGCGTCCAGCTTGTGCATGCCGCTCACCCACCAGTAGCGCTGGCGGATGTTGGCCGAGGTGGTGGTCTTGGCCGCGATGGTCACTTCCACCGGGTCCTGCAGGTAGGTCTGGGCGATGCGGCGGATCTGCGGCGGCATGGTGGCCGAGAACAGGGCCACCTGGCGCTGCTCCGGCAGCTTCTTCAGCACGGCTTCGACGTCATCGATGAAGCCCATGCGCAGCATTTCATCGGCTTCGTCCAGCACCAGGGTCTTCAGCTCGGACAGGTCCAGGGTGCTGCGGTCCAGGTGATCGATCACGCGGCCGGGGGTACCGACCACGATGTGCACGCCACGGCGCAGCGCCGACAGCTGCTGGCCATAGGGCTGGCCGCCGTACACCGGCAGCACGCGGAAGCCCGGGATCTTCGACGAATACGACTGGAACGCCTCGGCGACCTGGATGGCCAGTTCGCGGGTCGGTGCCAGGATCAGGGCCTGGGGCTTGATCTGCTGCAGGTCGATGTTGGACAGTACCGGCAGTGCGAACGCTGCGGTCTTGCCGGTGCCGGTCTGGGCCTGGCCCAGCACGTCGCGGCCTTCCAGCATCGCCGGGATGGTGGCGGCCTGGATCGGCGACGGGGTTTCGTAGCCGATGGCGGTGACCGCCTGCATCACGGGCTCGGACAGGCCGAGCTGCGCAAACTGCAGCGGCGCTTGGGAATCTTGGGACATGGGGAACTCCGAAGGCACTGCCGTCGTTCTGGCAGTGCGATAAAAAAGGGATGGTCCGCGCTTTGGGCGCCCTTCTTATCGCGTGCCCTGGCGCTGCTCGGTCGGAGGAGATTTCACTCGCTCAGAGCGGGATGATACCGCATTGATCCTGAACGAGGCGTACAGTTTTCCAGACGCGTGCCGTCATGCCCGGTGCTGGCGCACAATACGCGCCCTTTTCCCCCGGCCTGGCCGCTGGCCTGCGCCCTCTTCCCAGGAACTCCGCTCCATGCAGATTCTCGAATTCGACCTCGACGGCGACTACGTCGAACTGAAGCAGCTGCTCAAGCTGGCCGACCTGGTCACCAGCGGCGGCGAGGCCAAGATGGTCATCAGCGAAGGCCAGGTGCTGGTCGACGGCGAGGTTGAACTGCGCAAGGCCTGCAAGATCCGCGCGGGCCAGGTGGTCGAATTCGCCGACAGCCAGATCCGCGTGCTGGCTGCCGGTTGATCTGAACCCGTTCAGGCCACGCGCTGGGTCAGGTGCGAGGCGATCAATTGCCTGAACGGCGCCACGCCCTGCGCCACGCGCAGGCCGGCCGCACGCAACAGCCGCGCCGGACGGCGATCGTCGGTGTACAGGCTGGCGATCGCATTGGTGGCCTCGTACAGCGGCCGCGACGCCAGTCGATGGCCACGCTGGTAGCGGGCCAGCATTCCGTCGGCCGCAATGTCGGCACCACGCCGCTGCTGCGCGACGATGCCCTGCGCCAGCCGCTGTGCGCTGGCCAGGCCCAGGTTGAAGCCATGCGCGGTGACCGGGTGCATGCCCACCGCCGCATCGCCGACCAGCGCCGAGCGCTCGCCCACGAACCGGTGCGCGTACACCCCTACCAGCGGATACGCCTGCGGCATGGCCACCGGCTGCATCCGGCCCAGGCGGTGCTCGAAGCAGGCACTGATGGCCTCACCGAACGCCACCTCGTCCATCGCCAGCAGTTCCTCGATCTGCCGCGGCGGCAGCGTGATCACCGCCGATGCCTGGCCCTCGTTGAGCGGCAGCAACGCCATGGTGCGGCCATAGCCGAACCACTCCCACGCAGTGTGGTGATGATCGCGCTCGACCTGCATGCGGCAGACCAGCATCGACTTGCCGAAGTCGCGCATCTGCGCGCCGATGCCGAACATGCGACGGGTTGCCGAAAAGCGGCTGTCGGCGGCCACCAGCAGCCGCGCATGCAGCTTGCTGCCATCGTCCAGCGTAACCACGTGGCCCTGCGCATCGGCCTGCACGCCGAGCACCTTGCGGCCATCGAACAGCTCCAGTCCGTCCTGGCCCTGCACGGCATCCCATGCGGCGCGGCGGATCAGATGGTTGGGCACCAGCCAGCCCAGCGGCTGGCCGTCGACCTGGCTGCTGGCGAAGGTCAGCGCGAACGGCGAGCCGCCGTTCATCACCCTTGCATCGCGCAGCTCGGCCACTTCGGCCTGCGCCAGGCGCTGCCACAGCCCCAGCTGCTCCAGGCTCTGCCGCGAGGCATGGGTCAGCGCGATCTCGCGACCATCAAAGGCCGCCTCGGCCAGTACCTGGCGCGGCTGCACGTCCACCAGCCCGACCTGCAGGCCACTACCGGCCAGCGCGCGTGCGAAGCACAGGCCCGCCGGGCCCGCGCCGACCACCACCACGTCCATCCTGCGCATGCGCGCCTCCTGCCGTTGATCCAGTCCTCGCCAGCATAGCGCCACGCAGCTGACCGGCCTTGATCTGGATCAGGCCCGGCTCACAACAACGCGAACACCAGCGCCAGGATGGCCAGCAGCGATACCGCCCAGACCAGGCTGCGCACATAGGGCACGCCGGCGGCATACAGCGGCAGATAGACCACCCGCGCCCAGAAGTACGCCTGTGCGGCCAATGCGGTGGTGTCGTTGCCGCGCCCGGCCAGCACCACCGCGATCGCGGCGACGGCGAAGAACGGGAAGGTCTCCAGGAAGTTGGCCTGGGCCCGCTGCAGGCGGCCGGCCAGCGCGCTGAGCGGCCGGGCCTCGCCATCACGCGCCGAGGCATTCCACTTCAGGCCACGCTCGCAGGTGACCACCGTGGAGGTGGCGAAGATGTAGACAAAGCCCAGCAGCACCGACCAGGCCAGCATCGTCAGTTCAGTTGCCATCATTGCGCTCCTCAGGGTGCCGATGCACGCAGGCTGTAACCGGCCAGGCGCCACACCTGGTCCTCGTCGAAACGGAACGACACCAGTTCGCGTACCGGCTGCGCGCTGTTGGCGAAGCGGGTCGGGAAGCTGACGTTGATGTACAGGCCTTCGGGCACGGCGGCACCGGCGCCGTACTTGACCCGGGTGATGGTCGGCTGGCCGCGGCCGGCCATCGCGCCCAACCGCGTGCGCTCGGTGGTCAGTTGGCTGACGAAGGCCGCCTTGGGCACCGCACGTCGCGCGACGGCGGAGGCGCCTTCCCACAATTCGCCGGCACGATTGGCATCGACCAGCTGCGCCGCCTTCACTGCGGCCGCGCCCATTTCCGCGTCCTGCTTCTGCACCTGCGCCTGCTGCGCGGCGGTCAACGCCGGGGCACCGGCCGTGGCCGGCTTCGCGGCCGCTGGCGATGCCGGCGCCGGGCGCGCGGGTGCAGGAGCGGGCGTGGCCGGCGCAGGCACCTGCGCCAACGCAGTGAAGGGCATCAGGGACAGCAGCAGGAGCACGCGCTTCATGGACACCGCCGGTTACCGGGAAAGAACCGCAGTCTACGCCAGCACAGTGAGCTGTTCGTCAGCGCGCGTGGGCGCTGCCCTCGACCACCGCAGCGTCGGCCTGCGCGGCAGGCTTTCCGGCGTCCGTCGGCAACTGCTCGGCCACCGGCGGCGGCTCGGACGGTGCCGGCGGCAGCGTAGCCACATCGATCTCCGACAACGGGCTCTCTTCGGGACACACCGCATCGGGGAAACCGAAGCGCTGCTTCAGTGCCTGGCCACAGCTGTTGATCGATTCCATGTCAGCGCCTTCGCGCTTGCACTGCTGGTCGAAAGCGATCAGGAACGCATCCTTGCGCTGTACGAAATCATCACCGCAGGCCCGCATCTGCTTGATCCGCTCCAGGTCGTCCTGAACCGCGTTGGTGCCATCCAGGCCGTACTGGCGCAGCTCGTCGGGGGTCAGCAGGCGCAGGCTGCGGTTGGGCACGGTCATCATCAGATCGGCCACGCCTACCGCCACGCCGTTGCGCTGCAGGTAGTCCTTCACGTTGTCGTAGACCTCGTGCAGTTCGCGGTTGAGTTCGGCGCGCGAGGTGGCCTTGGAACTGATGCGCATCATGCGGTGGATGCCGACCTTGCCTGACAGCAGGCGGTTGTCGCCGGCAGCCAGCACGAACACGCAGGCGCTGTGGCAGATCGAGCCTTCGCGCACCCAGATCGTCCAGCCCGATTCACCGATGCTGTCGCCGGCCACGATCGCCGATTCCACCTGGCCGCCGCTGGAATCCAGATCGAGGATGCGCTTGTGGATCTTCTGCTCATCGGCAACCACGGCCAGCCGCCACATCATCTCGGCGAAGCCCGGATTGATCTTTCCGGAATAGCGCACGCGCATCAGGCCACGCTCGGTACACGGCGCCAGCGCCTGGCTGATCTGATCGCGCTGCAGGCCTTCCAGCTCGGCGCCATCGCCGGCCTCGCCGGCGTACTCGGTGCTGCAGCTGACCCACGCGCGACCGTTCTCCAGCTGCGCCTGTGGCCACGGCCGATCGGCCCGGCTGCGCGGCGCTGGCGGCGGCAGCGGCGCGTCGGCCGCATTGATCGACACCATGTTCTCGCCATCGCTGGCCGGCGCGCGCGCCGCCTTGTCAGCGGCGGTCACATTGCCCGGATTCTCCAGCTTGCTGCAGCCCGCCAGGGCCAGGCACAACAGGGGCAACCAGCGGAGTTTGGCGGACATCGGGCAACCGGTCTTCAGGGAAGCAAGGGCCACAGTCTACCTTTCCAGCGCGCGCATTCAGCGCGCGGCACTGAACCCCTTCTGACCCTTGGGAAAGCGTGTCGACCAAGGTCGACACCCACCAACAGCAGCGCAAAACACCGTTCCGGCAGATCGCAGAAACCTGTCGAAGGCGGGGTGGGTCCGGTTGAGGGGGTGTGAGCGGCATGGATGCCGCGACCAAGCCCCCATGGATGGGTTTACGGCGTCCCCCTCAACCGGATCCACCCCGCCATCCCGCAGGAAACCAGCTTTTGCCGTTGCTTCAGCCGTTGCCGTTGATTCTGCGGGTGCAGGGCGCGGCCCTGCCAGAACCCTCTCCAGCATCCATGTCCGAATCCGGCGAGTATCCCCGCCCGCACCCGCCTAGACTGGCGTCATGGACACCACCCTCGCCCTCGACACCGCCGCCTGCGACCGCGCCCGCCTGGCCCGCGACGCACGCTTCGACGGCGTGTTCTTCACCGCCGTGCGCAGCACCGGCATCTACTGCCGCCCGGTGTGCCCGGCGCCACCACCGAAGCCGCGCAACATCACCTATTACCCGACCGCCGCTGCAGCCGCTGCGGCCGGCTACCGGCCGTGCCTGCGCTGCCGTCCGGAACTGGCCCCCCAGGCGCAGCAGGCACTCGCCGGGCAGACCGTGCAGCGCGCCCTGGCCCTGATCCAGGGGGGCTTCCTGCAGGAACAACCGGTGGCAGACCTCGCAGAGAAGATCGGACTCAGTGCACGCCAGCTGCAACGCCTTTTCGTCGAACACCTGGGCGCGACACCCGGACAGATCCATGCCACCCATCGCCTGCTGCTGGCCAAGCAGCTGTTGACCGAAACCACGCTGCCGGTGACCGACGTCGCGCTGGCCGCCGGCTACAACAGCCTGCGCCGCTTCAATACCGCGTTCCTGCAGGGCTGCGGCATGGCCCCCACCGCGCTGCGCCGCCAGCACCAACCCCTCGCCGCCGATGAGGGAGGACTGGTGCTGCGCCTTGCCTACCGGCCACCGCTGGACTTCCCACGCATGCTGGCCTTCCTGCGCAAGCGCAGCCTGCCCGGCATCGAACTGATCGGCGAAGACAGCTACCAGCGCGTGCTGGGCACGCCTGAGCGGCCCACCCTGCTGCGCGTCACCGCCGATCCGAAACGGCCGGAACTGCACCTGCAGCTGAGCGCCGTCGATCCGCGCCTGATTCCGGATATCGTGCGCCGCGTGCGCCGCGTGTTCGACCTGGATGCCGACCTGCAGCAGGTGCACGCCGCACTGGGCGAAGAACCGCTGCTGGCGCGCGGCATCGCCGAACGCCCCGGGCTGCGTGTTCCGGGCGGCTGGGATGGATTCGAAGTGGGCGTGCGCGCGGTGCTCGGCCAGCAGGTCAGCGTCGCTGCGGCCACCACGTTCGCGCGGCGGCTGGTGGATGCCTTCGGCGCGCACCTGCCGGGCATGCCGTCAGACTTCGATCGCCAGTTCCCCGCACCCGAGGTACTGGCCGAGGCACCGCTGGAATCGATCGGCCTGCCGCGCAGCCGTGCCGCCACGGTGCGCGCGCTGGCAGCCGCCTGCGCCAGCGGCCAGCTCGATTTTGGGCCTGGCCAGGCGCTGGAAGAGTTCGTCACCCGCTGCGTGGCATTGCCTGGCATCGGCCCGTGGACCGCGCAGTACATCGCCCTGCGGGGTCTCGGCCAGCCTGATGCCTTCCCCGCCGGCGACCTGGTGCTGCAGCAGGTCCTCGGCCATGCGCAGGGCCAGCGCCTGAGCGAGCGTGCGACCGAAGCACGCTCGCAACCCTGGCGGCCGTGGCGCGCGTATGCCGTGCTGCACCTGTGGCACCTGTCCGGCACTTTCGTTGGAGAACCGACATGACCCTGTTGTTCGACCGTTTCGACAGCCCGATCGGCGTGCTGACCATCGCCGGTGACGAGCGCGGACTTGCGCATGTGCTGTTCCCGGAAAACCGCCATCCGGCGCGTGGCCGCGACGACTGGCACTACGCGCCGGATGCGCTGCCGGAAGCCCGCGAGCAGCTGCTGCAGTTCCTGCACGGCGAACGCAGCAGCTTCGATCTGGAACTGGCACCGCGCGGCACGCCGTTCCAGCTGCGCGTGTGGCAGGCGCTGGCGCTGATCCCGTTCGGGCAGACCTGGAGTTACCTGCAGCTGGCGCAGCACCTGGGACAGCCCAGCGCAACGCGCGCGGTGGGCGCCGCCAACGGCCGCAACCCGTTGCCGATCATTCTGCCCTGCCATCGCGTGATCGGCAGCAACGGCGCACTGACCGGGTTCGGCGGCGGCCTGGAAACCAAGGCCGCACTGCTGCGACTGGAACAACGCCAGGCGCCGCTGTTCGCCTGAACTCCGGGGTCAGATCCCTTTTCCAAAGGAAAAGGGATCTGACCCCGGATGGGACCACGGGTGGCGGTGGGTGCAACGTGTCTCGGCTTGGTCATTGCGGCGGCTTATCATGCGTGGATGACTTCCGTACGCCTGACCTGCGCGCTGGCGCTGCTGCTGCCCCTGGCCGCCTGCACCACCGCGCCCGCCCCTTCCGCCTCCGTTCCCACGCCCGTCGCTGCGGCTGCGCCGCCGAAGCTGCTGCTGATCTCCATCGACGGCCTGCGCGCCGACGCGCTTGATCGCGGCCTGACCCCGAACCTGCAGCGGCTGATCGACGGCGGCGTGCGTGCACGCTGGATGACCCCGTCCTATCCGTCGCTCACCTTCCCCAACCACTACACCATCGTCACCGGCCTGCGCCCGGACCACCACGGCATCGTCAACAACAGCATGGACGACGAGGCACTGGGCCGTTTCGAACTGAGCAACCGCGAGGCGGTCACTACCAGCGCGTGGTGGGGCGGCGAGCCGATCTGGGTCGGCGCCGAGAACGCCGGCGTGCGTTCAGCCACCACCTCGTGGCCGGGCAGCGAGTCGGAAATCCGCGGGGTGCGCCCGAGCCAGTGGCGCATCTACGACGGCCAGGAACCGCTGGAACAGCGTGCCGGCATCGTGCTTGACTGGCTGGCGCAGACCGACGCCGATGCGCCGCGCCTGACCACGCTGTACATGGAGCACGTGGACAAGGCCGGCCACCACTACGGCCCGGACTCCAAGCAGTATGCCGACGCCATCGTGCGCGCCGACCAGATCGTCGGCCAGGTGCTGGATGGACTGCAGCAGCGCGGGCTGGCGTCGACAACCAACGTGATCGTGGTGTCCGACCATGGCATGGCCAGCGTCGCCGACGGCCACGTGATCGCCACCGAATCGATGGCCGATCCGGCCATCGCGCGCAACGTCAGCCAGGGCCAGTCGGTGGGCTTCGCACCGGTCGCCGGTCGCGAAGCCGACGCCGAACGCGCCCTGCTCGGCCGCCACGCGCACTACCAATGCTGGAAGAAGGAAAACCTGCCGCCGCGCTGGCACTACGGTACGCACCCGCGGGTGCCGCCGATCGTCTGCGCCATGGACGAAGGCTGGGAAGCACTGCATCGGGACCGGATCGCCAAGCGCACCAAGCAGGATCGCGGTTCGCATGGCTACGACAACGCCCTGCCGTCCATGCGTGCGGTGTTCGTCGCCAGCGGCCCGTCATTCCGCCAGGGCCTGGTGATCGATGGCTTCGACAACGTCGATGTCTACCCGCTGCTGGCACATCTGCTGCAGGTGCCGGCCGCGCCGAACGACGGCAACCCGGAAACGCTGAAACAGACCCTGCGCTGACGCCGCCGTAGAGCCGGGCCCCCCCCCGGCGCGGGGGACAGGGGTTAAAAAAACCCGGGCCC
>NZ_JAPTFX010000132.1:0-13790 GCF_030985895.1 Stenotrophomonas sp. Sm6012
GGCGCCGCCGTTTGCCGTGACCACTGCTGCGCCGCAAGGTGCCGTCGCGGCGTGGCCTTGCTACGGTCCGGCGGCCCACCGCCGGCCGTGGCCCGTTGAAAGGAAACATCTCCATGCCGCACCGCACGACTGTGTTTCGCTGCCTGCTGTTGGCAGTGGCGCTGGCTGCTGGCCCCGCGACGGCCGCCGCCGATGCCGCCAACCTGCTTGCTCCCACCCTGCTCTTCCACGTCGATGCCAACCACGGCCTGCAGGCTGCGACAGCACAGGGCGAGGCCGTACCGAACTTCCGCGACAAGGTGGCGGTGGTCGACGACGGTGTACGTGGCAAGGCGATCCAGTGGGAAGACGATGGCGTGCTGGCCTGGGACGCGCCGGGCAACATCCTCGCCCAGCGCGGCACTCTCGCCTTCGACTGGCGCTCGCGCTATGCGGTGGGCGAGGCTCCGTTCGTGATCTTCCGCGTCGGTTACGCCGACCACAGCAGCTGGGACATGGCCTGGCTGCGCATCGACTGGAACGGACACGGTTTCGATGCCTTCGTCACCGATGCCAACCTCGCACGTACCCGCGTGTCCTTCCGCATGGACACGCCGCCGCGGCCGGACCAGTGGCTGCACCTGGCCTTCGCCTGGGACGAAGACCAGGGCGTGCGCCTGTCCGTCGATGGCCGTGAAGTGGCGCGCGCGCAGGCAACCGGCGATTACGATGCCGCGCTGGATCAGCTTGGCCTGGCGGGCCGGGTGATGGCTCCGTACCAGGTGCAGAGCCGCTACAACTTCCTGCGCGGCAGTGATTTCCAGCACATCCGCGTATATGACCGCATGCTGGACGCGGCGGCGGTGCAGGCCCTGGCCGCCGGCAAGGTCGCGGCCAGCGCGGTGGCGCCGGCCTCTGACCAGCGCGCATGGCGCCACCGCTTCGGCTGGGACGGTGCGGCACCGCCTGCGCTGGCGGCGGGCGGAACGCGCATCCGCAAGATCGAGTTCGCCGACACCCGCGACATGAAGGCATGGATGTGGAAGGCCACCGATGGCATCGCCGAAACCACCTGGCCGGGCGTCTACAACCGCTCGCGCCTGCCCGGCCGCAACGACTATTTCCAGCTGCCGGACTGGAACACCTACGTGGAAAGCGGGCAGTACCTGGACCTGACCCTGCCGGTGGGCGAGACCGTGAACCGCGTGGAGATCCGCGGTGCGGCCTTCGGCACGCTGGCCCACGGGCCCGACGCAGAACATGCCACCGACGTGCTGGCCACGCGCCCGCGCGGCGTGGTGCGCAGCGTGCAGGACATCCCCGCGCAGCAGGGAGGCGTGCTGCGTTTCAGCAACGTGGAACAGGAAACGCCGATCCAGGAAGTCTGGGCCTACAACGTGAGCGAAGGCGCCGAACCGGAAGGCACGGTGACACAGGCCTACGTGATCGACAGCCAGGCGCTGCCCGACTACACCAACCTGGAAGCGCTGCGGCGCTACATCGATGGCCGCTTCCCGGTGTCCGAGCGCAGCACGGTGATGGCCCTGCCCAAGGGCGCCGGTTCGCGCCGGCGCAGCGCCGACAGCCTGCCGGCGCAACCTCGCCCGATCGTGCATGTACTGATTCCTTCCGGCGTGGGCGACGCCCCGGCCAACCAGCCGCTGATCCGCAGCTGGGCCTACAGCTGGGAAAACATGCATGACGGCCTGGATGGCGTGGCCATCGACCTTCCTGCATTGGACCTGCCGGCCACCCACGATGGGCTGATCCCGCTCAACATCCGCATCAAGGATCCGATCTGGCCGGCACGCGACATGATCGATGTCTCGGTGTCGGTGCCGCCGGGGCAGCAGCGCACGCTGTGGCTGGACCTGCGCGATCGCATCCTTACCCCGGACAGCCTGTGGTTGAGCATCGCCTCGGCCGCACCGGGCTTCGATGCCGGCGCGCTGGACGGCGCGCAGATCCGCCTGGTGTTCAAGCCGCGTGCCGAAGCCTTGAAGGAACACGTGGCCGACCGCTTCAACCAGGTGCGCGACAACTGGGGCTTCCTGGTGGAGGAACACACCACCTCCAAGCGGCAGCGTCTCTATGCACGCGTCTACGCCGATCTGAGCGATCTGCTGCGCGTGGACCCGGACCACGAACTCGGCCGCCTGTACTGGAACTACATCAGCTACAACAGCCAGGGTCGACCGCCCTACACCGCGCCGGAGGTACCCAGGGGCGTGCCGGCGTGGGCGTTCAACCAGGTGCAGGATCTGGCCCAGGTGCGCCGGTTCGTTGACTGGTGGATCGATGAGCGGCAGGTGGCCTACGGTGATTTCGGCGGCGGCATTTCCGATGATTCCGACCTGACCCAGCAGTGGCCGGGGCTGGCGCTGATGGGCGTTCAGCCGGAGCGGCTGAATGCTTCGCTGACCGCGCTGTCCGATGCGGTGTACCGCAATGGCATGTTCAGCAATGGCCTGAGCACCATCGAAACCGACGAACTGCATTCCTATGAGGAAGGCATCAACACCAACAGCGCCATGCTCTACCTCAACTGGGGCGACCCGTTGACGCTGGAGCGGCTGATGGAAACGGTGAAGGCTTTCGACGAGCGCATCATCCTGCGCAATCCGCAGGGCCACCTGCTGTTCTCCAGCAACTGGTTCGGTGGCAACAAGATCTACCGCGAACCCAACTGGCAGTGGCAGAAGCCGTACTCGTTCCCGGTGCTGCACCCAGCCTTCCTGCTGGGCCAGTACAACGCCGACCCGACTGGCCGCAGGCTGGTGATCGGCCTGGCCGATGGCTACCTGGCCCATGCAGGCAAGGACGACCAGGGGCGCTTCACCCTGCCCAACGAGATCAACTGGGCCACCGGTGCCACCCGAGGCGGCGAGTTGAACAACGGCTCCGGCGGCGGCGACACGATGCACACCTTCTGGGCGGCGTGGCGCTGGACCGGCGATGCCAAGTACCTGCAGGCGCTGGATTACCGGGTAGCGCGCGGTGGCCCGGGTGCGCTGGCCAACCTCGGCGAGAACTACGTCGACGTGCTCGGCCGGCAGCAGGACTGGTACCCGAAGCTGACCGCCGAGGCCGATGCCGGCAGGACCGGCTTCGCCAGCCTGATGGCGTGGCAGGCCAGTGGTGACATGAAGTACATCGATGCGCTGCATGCCGAGGGCCTCCAAGCCAAGGTGCAACGCGCCTACATGAACACCGATGGACACTGGTGGTCCGACCGGGTGGAAGCACCGAGCGAATTCCTGCAGCGCGCACGCCTGGGCGGTATCGCGCTGAAGCGCAACCAGAGTTGGCCCGGCCATACCGTCAGCTGGCGCTTCGACCGCGATGGTGCCGCCGAGCAGGTCGCCCTGCTGGTGCATGCGCCCTCGCGCGAGCGCTTCACCGTGACCAGCTACAACCTGGGGGCGCGCACCATTGCCGCTGACATGACCGGCTGGAACGTGGCCAGCGGTACCTGGCGCATCCGCAGTGGCGTGGATACCAACGGCGATGGCCGCATCGACGGCACGCCGGTCGAACGCAGCGTGAAGCTGGAGACCAGTGCGTCGGTGCCGATGCAGTTCCGCCCGGGCCGCACCGAGGTGTTCGAGTTCGAGCGTGTGTCTGCGGGCACGGCGGTGGAGACACGCGCGGACCTGGGCGTGGGCCGTGGCGATCTGCATGTGGACGGCCGCCAGTTGCAGGTGACCGTGCACAGCCTGGGCCACGTTGGCAGTGGCGTGGGCGTGGCCGTGCTGGAAGATGCGCGTGGCCGCGAGATCGCACGCACCGAGGTGCCCGCGATGGCGGCACCGACCGACCTGCAGCCGAAGACCGTGCGGGTCCTGCTGCCGTTGCCGGCCGGTGACCGCAGTGGGCTGCGCGTGCGCGTGGCGCTGGCCGATGGCGGCGAGGAAGTGACACGGTTGAACAACGTGGCAGCCGTGCCGCAGTGATTCCATCGCTTCGCCGGGCGTGTCCCGGCGGGTACCGTCAGGACGCCTCGGTTTCCAGGCGCTTCACCCGCCGCTGGTACCAGTCTTCACCCAGCGGCTCGAACACGGCGCTGCGTTCCATCACGCCCTCGTACACGTGCAGCGATACCGCCACATCCGCATCGCTAGCGTTGCACAGCGTGTGGTACTCGTGCGGTGGGATCAGGCTGCCCGCGCTGCCGCGATGGCCGTACAGCGTCGGCTGGGCGGCGAAGCGATGGCGTTCGCCATCCTGCTCCAGCAGTGCGTACGGGGTGACGACCAGTTCACCCTGCCAGACGCCCTCCACACACCACATCGCATCGTGGTCGTGCAGTGGCGTGCCCTGGCCCGGGCCCCAGCACATCGCGATGACGCTGTAGCCCAGGGTCGGGCTGCGGTGCAGTTCGCGGCGGGCATAGTGTCCTTCGACCGGGCGCCGCACGCTGGGTGGCAGCTGGATCGAAGGATCGACGATGGCCTCACGCAGGACCTGCTGCAGCGCCCCGGTGATCGCCTCGGGCCTGCGCAGCATCACCGCGGTATCGATCGCGGCGACCAGGCGCTCCCGTCCGGTGAACGACAGTGGCGAGGACATCTCTCCCATGACCCGACTCTAGCCGAGAGGAGTTAACGGAATGTTTGCACCGCGGTGTCATCACTGCGTGCCGCGCTGCACGAACGGTACTTTTCCATACAGCGCCCGTTCGCCCGCACGTGGATCATCGACCACGCGGCTGTGGCGGTCGAACAGCATGGTTTGCCGCTGCGGCAGGCCGTAAGGGGCCCATTGCGACATTCCATGATGATTGGGGTCGCCGGTGCGCGCGAACGCGATCAGCGCATCGCTCATCGTCGCGGCCAGCGCTTGCGCATCTGCACCGCCTCCGGTGCGGGCCCCCGGCAGGCCGGCGTTGTCGAACACCAGCGGAATGTCCAGGGTATGAAAGGCGCGCAGCCGGCCTTCTTCCACCGGCGATCCCCACTCCAGCTGATACGCCCAGGTGGGGGCAGCGCCGCTGGGCTGGCGCGCACGCGCCTCCAGTTCCTCCAGCGCACCGCGCCAGGACCGCCCGGCGGTGGTGGCGGCGAAAAACACTTCCGACGGCGTGTAGTGCGGGTACAGGCGCCGGTACTCGGCGATCACCGTCTGCGGCAGCAGATCGACGAACTGCTGGCGTTCCAACTGCGCCGGCAAGGTATCCCACGTCAAGGCGAAGTTGGCCGGGTCATTGCCGAGAAACGCACGGGTCTCGTCGCGGGTATTGCCGATCACCATCGGAATGCCGGCCGATTGCCGCGGTGCCTGCGGCCAGAACGGATGGACCGGCAGGCAGACCTCGTCCAGTACCGGCCCGAAGTACAGCGAAGAGCTTTCCACCCGTGAGGGATCGCGTGCACGGGTGGCCGCCAGCAGATCGGCGGCGGGCAACCGCAGCAATGCCGCCAGGTCCTTCGCGCCCACGGCCTGCATGGCGATCGCCGCGCGCTGTGCCGCTGCACGCGGGCCGGCTGCAGTGACCTGCTGTCCGCTCATCGTCCAGGCGCGCTGGAACAGGCCGCGTGCGGCCGGCATCGCCATCAGCGTGGCGATCTTGGCCCCTCCGCCGGACTGGCCGAACACGGTGATGTTGCCGGCATCACCGCCGAAGGTGGCCGCATGCTCGCGCACCCACTGCAGCGCCTGCACCAGGTCGAGCTGGCCGGCATTGCCCGACGCGGCGTAGCGTGCATCACCCAGCGCACCCAGATACAGATAGCCGAAGGCGTTCAGGCGATGGTTGAGGGTGACCACCACCACGTCGCCGCGACGGCAGAGCGCGCTGCCGTCGTAGAGGGGGTCGCTGCCGGCGCCATTGTTGAAACCACCGCCGTGGATGTAGACCAGCACGGGGCGACGGGCGCCATCGCCCAGCGCGGGCGTCCAGACGTTGAGGTACAGGCAGTCCTCGCTCCCCGGACCTTCGGTGCCGCCCTGTGGTGCGGCCGCGCCATAGTCCAGCGCATCGGCGATCCCGTTCCAGGCCGCTTCCCGGCGTGGTGGCTGGAAGCGATAGGCGCCCGTATCGGCGCCGTAGCGCAGGCCACGGAACACCAGCACGCCCTGTTGACGCTGGCCACGCACACGCCCTCCGCGCAGCCGGACGATCGGCAGGCGGTCGTCGCGTGCGCCCGGCACCGCCGTTGCCGGCAGGGCTGCCAGAGTGGCCGTGGCCAACGCCCAGCGCGCACTGTCGCGCAGAAAGCGGCGGCGCTGCAGATCGCTTGGCGCTCCCGTCACCGGCCGTCCTCCGCACCGGCCCCTGCCACCAGCCAGGCCTGTGCCAGGGCCGGCCACAGCGCCAGCGTCGAACCGCGCTGCAGGTGCATGCCGAAGCCATGTCCACCATGGGCGAACACATGCAGCTCGTGCTCGACACCCGCGGCGGCCAGGGCCTGCGCCATCACCTGGCTGTTGTGCACGCTGACCACCCGATCGTCATTGGCATGTATCAGCATCGTCGGTGGCATGTCCGGGCGGACATGCTGCTGCAGGGAATACTGCGCAGCCAGGGCGGCATCAGGATGCTCGCCCAGCAGGCGCCCGCGCGAACCGCTGTGTGCATGCGCGCCCATGTCGATGACCGGATAGACCAGCACCGCCCGCGCCGGCCGCGCGCTCAACCGATCGATCGCATCACCTGCGGGATAGACCGGAGCATCGAAACCGGTGGCCAGCCGCGCAGCCACGTGGCCGCCGGCGGAGAAGCCAACGACCGCTACGTCGTCGGTGCGCAGGCCGCGCCGCGCGGCCTGGTCGCGCACCACCCGCAGCGCGCGCTGGGCATCGGCCAGCGCGGCCTGGCGGTCCCTGCCCGGCTGCGGCAGACGGTAGCGAAGGACGAACAGGGTAAACCCGGCGCGCTGCACCCAGTCGGGTACCAGCGCACTGCCTTCCTTGTCGATCACCACCCGCTGGTAACCACCGCCTGGAATGACCAGCACGGCATGGCCGTTCGGATGTACAGGGGTGTGCACCATCAGGTAGGGCGCATCGATGCCATCCACGAACCGGTCCGGATGGGCCGGGTCGGGGCTGCGTTCAACCACGCGCGCCGGCCGTGCCGGGCTGCTTTCGCCGGGCACCCGGCCGTCTGGCCATAGGGGCAGGCGTTCGCCCGCGACCTCCCTGCCCAGCCGCTGCCCGTCGCGCAGTGGGACCTCGGCGGCAGGTGCGGGCGCAGCGGCCAGCAGAACGGACAGGCACAGTACAAGGGTGGGCAAACGCATGTCGGACCGGGCTCCAGCGGGGGTGGGCAGCGTGCCGCACGCGCCGGGAAAGAGGGCGTGATGCGCTGCGGCTTGCGTGATGACACCGGTTTACCATATACACCTCCTGCAGACGCTGTCGATGGGCAGTGCAACAACGCAGAGGGAGACCGTTCTTGAGCAACGAACACGGCACACAGGGGCAGACGCCGACGCCGGACGATGCAGCCGCGATCGCCCGCGCCTTCACCGCCGCACGCCGCGCAGGCAACACCCTGCCTGCGTTTCCAGGCGCTATCCCGGCAGATCTGGTGAACGCCTACCTGGTCCAGGACCAGGCGATTGATCTCTGGGACGACCAAGTGATCGGCTGGAAGGTGGGATACATCGCCGCCGAGCGTCGCGATGGTTCCGGGGATGAGCGCCTGCTGGGGCCGATCTTCAAACGTCAGCTCTGGAATGATACCGGTGGAACAACGGACATCCCGGTGTTCGTCGGCGGCTTCGGTGCAGTGGAGGCAGAGTATGTGCTGGAGCTGCTGGAAGACGCGCCGGCCGGTCAGCTGCACTGGTCTCCGGAGCAGGCTGAGGCCCTGCCCGCGCGCCTCTACATCGGCGTGGAAGTGGCCAGCAGCCCGCTGGCCACCATCAACGAACTGGGCCCGCGCGTCGTGGTATCCGACTTCGGCAACAACAACGGGCTGGTGCTGGGGCAGGAGATTGCCGGCTGGACGGCCCGCGATGAGATCGACCTGCGCGCGGAAACCCTCATCGACGGCGAGGTGGTCGGTTCCGGTGGTGCGCCCCGCCTGCCCGGTGGCCTGCGTGCGGCCTACGCCTTCGCACTGTCCCGTTCGGCGCTGCGCGGCCGGCCGCTGCGCAAGGGCGATCTGATCGCAACCGGCAATGCCACCGGCATCCACGACATCGAGGCAGGACAAACGGCGCTGGTGCGCTTTGCCGGCTTCGGTGACATTGCCTGCCGGGCCGTGCCAGCGGGTTGACCGCTGGCCTGCCCTGGTGAACACGCGCGGGAGGGCGCAGATGATCACACGACGTAACTTCCTAGCCGGTGGCGCTGCCGCACTGGCTACGCCGATGCTCGCCGCCTGCGGCCGCGGGCCGGGCGGCAGCGTGGACGGCAGCACCCTGCTGACCGCCACCGACGTGCACGTGGCCGACTACCCGACCGTCACTGCGGTGAAGTGGATCGGCGAAACGCTGGAGCGTGAGACCAACGGCCGGCTGCACCTGCGCCAGTATCATTCAGGGCAGCTGGGCCGCGAGTCGGAAGCGATCGACATGGCACGCTTCGGTGCCATCGACATCACCCGCGTGTATGCCGGTGCACTGAACAATGCATTTCCCCTGACCCAGGCGCTTTGCCTGCCCTATGTCTTCAGGTCGGTCGCGCACCAGCGCGCCGCGCTCGATAGCGGCGTGGCAGACACGGTGCTGCGCGGCTTTGAAAGCCGCGACCTGGTCGGACTGGCGATCTACGATTCCGGCGCACGCTGCTTCTACAACACCAAGCATCCGATCATTTCGCCGAAGGATCTGCATGGCCTGAAGCTGCGCGTGGCCTCCTCGGACATCTTCATCCAGCTGATGCGCCTGCTCGGTGCCAATCCGACGCCGATGTCGCTGGGCGACACGTTCTCGGGCATGGAAACGCACATGATCGATGGTGCCGAGAACAACATGCGCAGCTTCCACTCCAGCCGCCACTTCGAGGCGGCGCACTACTGGTCGCAGAGCGACCATTCGTACGCACCGGACGTGCTGCTGATGTCGCGCGCCCGCTTCGAACGATTGGGCGCGGATGATCGCCAGCTGTTGCTGCACACCGCACGCGCATCGGTGACGGTGATGCGCGAGCACTGGGACGCGTCGGAGGACGCTGCACGCCGCGCCGTGCTGGCCTATGGCGTGAAAGCCAATGAGGTCGACATGCCCGCCTTCCGGGCCGCCGCCCAGCCGCTGCTCAAGCAGTACCTGCAACAGCCGGACATCGCCGCGCTGGTTGACCGCATCCGCGCTGCCTGAGGACATCTGCCATGACCAAGACCCTACCGGCCACCGCCGGGCCCGCACAGCGACTGCTGGACCGCATCGCCGACATCGCCATCTACTGTGCCGTCGCTGCCCTTCTGGGGCTGGTGGTGGTACAGGGCTGGCAGGTGTTCGCGCGCTACGTCATCAACGATTCGCCCAGCTGGACCGAGCCGGTCACCCTGCTGCTGCTGGCCACGGCGATGAGCCTGGGCGCCGCCTGCGGCGTGCATACCAACCGTCACTTCGGCTTCTTCCTGCTGCACGCTCACATGGGCCCTGGCGTGCGCCGCGCGGTGGATGTGCTGGTGCAGGCGGTGGTGGCCGTGCTGGGTGGGTTCATCGCCTTCTGGTCGGCCGACCTGCTGCTGGACGGGCTGGACATCAAGACCGCCGGCGCCAACCTGCCGCAGAGCATCAACTACCTGCCGCTGGCCGTGGGTGGTGCGCTGATGGTGCTGTTCGCGCTGAACCGTGCGTGGAAAGCGCTGCAGGCCCGCGACGCCGGCAGCGACGACGCTGAAGGAGATCGTTGATCCATGGGCATCACCATCCTGTTCTCCGTATTCGCCGTGCTGCTTCTGCTGGGCGTGCCGGTGGCCTACGCGCTGGCCGCCGCGGCGCTGGCCACCCTGCTCTACCTGGACATTCCCAGCATCGTGCTGGTGCAACAGATCTCGGCCGGCACCGGCTCCGCCTCGCTCATCGCCATTCCACTGTTCATCTTTGCAGGCGAGATCATGATGCGCGGCGGCATCTCCGAGCGGCTGATCGCGCTGGCCTCGTCACTGGTCGGACGCCTGCGCGGTGGCCTGGGCCAGGTCTCGATCCTGTCCTCGCTGTTCTTCGGTGGCGTGTCCGGCTCAGCCATCGCCGATGTGTCGGCGGTCGGTGGCACGATGATTCCGCAGATGGTCAAGCGCGGCTATGACCGCGATTTCGCCGTCAATGTCAGCATCACCGCTGCGCTGGTGGCGCTGCTGGTACCGCCATCGCACAACCTGATCCTGTTCTCGGCGGCGGCGGGAGGGGGCCTGTCCATCGCCGATCTGTTCGCTGCGGGTATCGTACCGGCGCTGCTGATGACGCTGGCATTGATGATCACCGGCTATGTGGTGGCACGACGTCGCGGCTACGGCGTGGAAGTGTTCCCCGGCTGGCGCGCCGTGGCGCTGCGCATTGTCTCCGCCCTGCCCGGCCTGGGCCTGGTCGCGCTGATCTTCGTCGGCATCCGTGCCGGCATCTTCACCGCCGTGGAGAGCGCGGCCATCGCCGTGGTCTATGCCTTGCTGGTCACCACCGTGCTGTACCGGCAGCTGCGCTGGCGCGAGTTCTTCGACACCGTCATCCATGCTGCGCGCAGTACCGGCGTGATCCTGTTCGTGATCGCCACCGCCGCCGTTTTCGGCTGGCTGCTGGCCTACCTGCAGGTACCGGCTGCGGCCGTGGATTTCCTGCAGTCGTTCGCGCACAGCCAGTTCATGGTGCTGCTGATGATCGTGGTGATGCTGCTGTTGCTGGGCACCTTCATGGACCTGGCGCCGATGATCCTGATCTGCACGCCGATCTTCCTGCCGGTGGCCAGGGCCTACGGCATCGATCCGATCCACTTTGGGCTGGTGCTGGTGCTGACGGGCGGTCTGGGCCTGGTGACACCGCCGGTGGGATCGGTGCTGTTCATCGGGACCTCCATCGGCAAGATCAGCGTGGGCCAGAGCATGCGCACCATCTGGCCGTTCTGGTTCGCCGCGCTGGGCGTGCTGCTGGTGGTCACCTTCTTCCCCGCCCTGTCACTGTGGTTGCCAGCCGCGCTGCGCGGCTGAGACCGGAGGAGGCCGCCATGCACGCGCTGCGGATCGTCACCGCCGCCACCCTGCTCGCTCTGCTGATGCCGGCGTTGCCGGTGGCGGCCACCGATGCCGCGCCGGTGCCGACGCCGTGGGCGCGGGGGCTGGAACACCAGCGCCAGGCCGACCGGGGCGATGGCACCTTCCTGAACCCGGTACTGGCCGGTGACCGCCCTGATCCGTCGGTGCTCAAGGACGGCGACGACTACTACCTCACGCTGTCTTCGTTCGATGCCTATCCCGGCCTGCCGATCTGGCATTCGCGCGACCTGGTGAACTGGCAGCCGCTTGGCCATGCCATCACCCGCAACGTCGGCGCGATCTGGGCGCCGGACATCGTCAAGCACCAAGGGCGCTACTTCATCTACTTCCCGGCCCGTACCGCTGGCCGGCGCAGCAACTTCGTGGTCTGGGCCGATGACATCAAGGGCCCGTGGAGCGCGCCGATCGATATCGGCCTGGGGGGCTACATCGATCCCGGTCATGCGGTGGGCGAGGACGGCAAGCGTTATCTGTTCCTGAGCGGCGGCGACTATGTGCAGCTGGCCGACGATGGCCTGAGCGTGGTCGGCACGCCGACGCATGTCTATGACGGCTGGCGCTACCCGGAAAGCTGGGACGTGGAGGCCTACGCGCAGGAGGGCCCGAAGATCCACTTCCGCGATGGCTGGTACTACATGACCACCGCAGTGGGCGGTACCGCCGGCCCACCGACCGGGCACATGGTGATCACCGCGCGCTCGCGTTCGATCCACGGTCCCTGGGTGAATGCCCCCAACAATCCGATCACGCGCACGCGGTCGGCGGCCGAACCCTGGTGGTCTCGGGGCCACGCGACGGTGATCGAAGGCACCGATGGACGCTGGTGGATGATGTACCACGGTTACGAGAACGGCTTCTGGACGCTGGGGCGGCAGGCCCTGCTGGAGCCGATCGAGTGGACCGGCGATGGCTGGTTCCGGGCCACGGGCGGCGATCTCGGCCAGCCGCTGCGCAAGCCGGCCGGAGAGGCGCTGGCCCCGCATGGCATGGCGCTGTCGGACGATTTCCGAGGCAGCACGCTCGGCCCGCAGTGGGCGTTCTTCAACCCGGCACCGGATGAGTACCGGCGGTTGGGTTTCAGCGGCAACGGTCTGGTCCTGCAGGGCAAGGGCAACGGCCCGCGCGACGCCTCGCCACTGACCACCATCGCCGGCGACCCGGCCTACCAGTTCGACGTGGAGATGGAGATCGCCCCCGGCGCCGTGGGCGGCGCGCTGCTGTTCTACAGCGACCGCCTGTATGCGGGAGTGGGCAGCAATGGCGAGTCGTTCATCATGCATCGCTACGGCGAGGAGCGCCCTGCCCGACTGGCGGCCGGTGCGCGTGGCGGCCGGCTGTGGCTGCGGGTCACCAACAACCGCCACATCGTCACCTTCCACTCCAGTACCGACGGGCACACTTGGCAGAAGTATCCGGTTCAGATGGAAGTGTCCGGTTACCATCACAATGTAGCGGGCAGGTTCCTGGCGCTGAAGCCGGCGCTGTATGCGGCCGGCGACGGTACGGTAACCTTCCGCAACTTCCGCTACCGCGCGCTGGATTGAGCGCGGAGCCGGAATCCCCAGACTTATCGGGTTCAAAACATGTCAGTGCGCAACAAGAACGATGCCGCTACGCCGGCATTGGCGAAGGGCAAGGCAGCCACCATCAACGACATCGCGCGACTGTCGGGTGTATCCAAGAAAACGGTTTCAAGAATCATCAACAACTCACCGCTGGTGCGCAAGGACACGCGCGACAAGGTGGAAGCGTTGATGCGTGAAGTGGGCTACATGCCCGATCCGCTGGCCCGTGGACTGGCCTTCCGCCGCTCCTTCCTGATCGGCATGGTCTACGACAACCCCACCGCACAGTACATCGTGGACATGCAGTACGGTGCGCTGGACGCACTGCGCGGATCCAGCTTCGAGCTGGTGGTGCACCCCTGTGACAGCCGAAGCCCCGGTTACATCGAGGGCGTGCGCCGCTTCGTGCAGCAGCAGAAGCTGCACGGCGTGATCCTGGTGCCGCGCGCCTCGGAAGACCAGGCGCTGGCGGACATGCTCGATGAGATCGGCTGCCGCTTCACCCGCGTCGCTGCACTGCCGCTGGATGAAAGCTCACAGATGGTGGTCACCCATGACCGTGACGGTGCAGCCGAAGCCGCCGACTATCTGCTTTCGCTCGGCCACCGTGACATTGCCCTGGTGACCGGTCCCAGCGCCTACCGTTCCGCCCATGAACGTACCGCCGGCTTCATCGACGCGTTGTCACAGCGCGGTATCGAGCTGCCGAAGGACCGCATCATCGAGGCGGGCTACACCTTCGAATCCGGCGTGGCCGCTGCCGAGAAACTGCTGCTGGGCAAGCGCCGCCCGACCGCCATCTTCACCGGCAACGACGAAATGGCCGCCGGCATCTACAAGGTGGCGCTGCGCGCCGGCATCAACATTCCGCGTCAGCTGTCCATCGTCGGCTATGACGACAGCCCGCTGGCCTCCCGCCTGTGGCCTTCGCTGACCTCGGTACGCAGGCATACCCGCGACACCGGGCGTACCGCTGCGGCGATGCTGATCCAGCCCGAAGGCCAGGCATCGTTGCCCATTGCCAGCGTGCGGCCGCACCTGATCGTGCGCGATTCCTGCCAGCCGCCAGAGGATTGAGGCCGAAG
>NZ_JAPTFX010000133.1:0-13701 GCF_030985895.1 Stenotrophomonas sp. Sm6012
GCCTCGATCAGTGCCCGAATGTCGCCCAGCAGCGCCGAAGGCGCTGCGGACGATGCTGCGGATGACCGGCGCGTGTTCATGCCGCCGCCTCCGCAAGCTGGCGCGCGCCCGTGATGGCCTGGCGCCGGCTGGCCACCAGTTCGGCCGCATCGCGCACCGGCTTGTCCTCGGTGTGGACGTAGTGCATGAACATCGCTACGGTCTTGTGGCCCGTCAGCTTCATGCCCACTTTGGTCGGCACGCCCGAATTGGCAATGTCGGTCGTCGAGCGATGGCGGATGCCGTGCGTGCCGACGTGCGGGACGCCGGCGGCCTTGAGCACCCGGCACCAGCCGCCATAGTGCTCGCCAAAGGTCAGGTGCTTGGCCGGGTCGTTCGGCGATGGCAGGACGTAGGGGCAGCCCTCCCGGCGCGGCGCCGTCGAAAGCAGCCGATAGGCTTCCTCGCTCATGGGCTTGGAAATGCCGCCGACCTTGCTGTCGGGCCACACCACGCGCCGGTTCTCGAAGTCCAGCCAGCTCCATTCGAGCGGGCAGATTTCGGAGCGCCGGGCGGCGAACTCGAATTGCAGCCGGATCGCCAGCGGGATGACGTAGTTCTCCAGCCCCTCCGCCTCCAGCTTCTCCAACTGGCGGAAGATCCGCACCATTTCCTCGTCCACGATGAGCCGGGTTTCCTTGCCCGGCGGGTACATGGGGACGTGGCGGCACGGGTTCGTGCCGTCCGGGCGGTAGCCCCACACTTCGGCCAGGTTGAACATCTTGCGCAGCACGCCGAAGGTCTTGTTCGCCTCGGTCGGCTTGTAGGCCAGTTTCTCCATCAGCCCGGCAATGTCGGGCCGCTTCACGTCATGCACCTTCTTGCGGCCCAGCAGCGGGATGATGTTGCGGTCTATGACGCCCTGATAGCCGTCCTGCGTGCTGGGCTTGTTGCGCTTCTTGGAGTAGTCCTCCATGAACTTCTTGCACAACTCGGCCATCGTGGGCGCCTTGCGCGCCTCGGCCTTGGCGCCGCCGGGGTCGCCGCCCCGGCGAACCTCGGCCAGCCAGTCCTGTGCCTTGACTCGTGCCTGTTCGACGGTCAGCTCCCCGTACAGCCCCAGCGAGGGCTTGCGGGGCTGGCCGGAGTTCGTGCGGTACTGGAGCATGAACACCCGGCGGCCGGTCGGGGTAATCTTGCACAGGAAGCCGGGCACCACGGTATCCCGCAGTTCAACATCCTTGGCCTGGGGTTGGGCCGACTCCACGGCGGTCTTAGTGAGCTTGATCTTTGCCATGATGACTCCTCGGAACAACCCGGATTCCAGGAGCCAGATAGGAGCGGCGCGAGGGAAAACCGGGTCAAGTTTCAGAAAGCACCGGCATATGATGGACGCGCGTAAGTTATTGATAAACCTGCTGTATCTAGCTACGGCGCAGTCCAGCGAACTACCAGGCTGGAGTCATCGTGAAACAAAAAACCCCGCTTGCGCGGGGTTCTCTGTGTACTGCGTGCAACAGGTGATTACGGGCGACGGGCCAGGGCCTCGACGTCCTTCGCCTTCGGCAGCAGGTCCTGCTTGCTGACGCGCAGGAAACCGATCGTCAGCATCGGCACCGCCACCAGGATCGAGGACAGCACCACGATCACCGCACCGATCATGTGCGTCTCGGCCAGGCCTTCCATCGAGCTGCCGCCATACATGTACAACGCAAGCGCCGACAGGAAGAACATCACCGCCGTGATCACCGTACGCGACAGCGTCTGGTTGATCGAACGGTTCAGCACTTCCATCGAGTCCACGCGCAGGCTGCGGAAGTTCTCGCGGACGCGGTCGAACACCACGATGATGTCGTTGATCGCAAAACCCATCACCGACAGCAGGCCGGCCAGCACGGTCAGGTCGAACTCACGGCCCAGCAGGGACACGTAAGCCACCGTCACGATCAGGTCGAACATCGCCACGATGCTGGCGGTGACCGCGAACTTCCATTCGAAGCGCACCGCGATGTAGATCAGGAAGCCGGCCAGCATGAAGATGGTGGCGTACAGGCCATTCATCGCCAGGTCCTTGCCGATCTGCGGGCCAACGAACTCGTTGCGCAGCACGGTGGCCTGGTTGTCGGCGGTGGACAGTGCCTTCACCACGGCCGCAGCGGTGGCCTTGTCCTCGGCAGCGGCATCACCGGTACCCGGGGCATGCTCGCCGTGCGGGGCCAGGCGGATCAGCAGGTCGGTGTTGCCACCGACACTCTGTACCTGCGCGCCGTCAAAGCCGTTTTCCTCGAGCTTGGTACGCACCTGCTCGACGTCCACCGCCTTGTCGAAGCGGGCTTCGATCAGCGTGCCGCCGGTGAAGTCCAGCGCATAGTTGAAGCCCTTGAAGCCGATGATGGCGACCGAGGCCAGGAACACCACGATGGTGACCGCCATGGCGACATGGCGCCAGCGCATGAAGTCGATCTTGGTGTCGTTCGGGAGGATGTGCAGCGGAAACAGTTTCATGTGCGTGTCGTCCCGTCAGATGGCCACGTTCTGGAGCTTCTTGCGGCTGCCGTAGATCAGCGTCGCCAGCGCACGCGACACGGTGATCGCGGTGAACATGGAGGCGAAAATACCGATGATCATGGTCAGTGCGAAGCCCTTCAACGGACCGGTACCGAATGCGAACAGCGCCACACCGACGATCAGGCCGGTCAGGTTGGCGTCGAGGATGGTGCCCGAGGCACGCTCGTAACCGGTCACGATCGCGGTCTTGCCGGGCACGCCGGCACGCAGTTCTTCACGGATACGCTCGTTGATCAGCACGTTGGCGTCCACCGACAGGCCGACCGACAACGCCAGGCCGGCGAAGCCCGGCAGGGTCATGGTCGCGCCGAACATCGACATCACCGCCACCACGATCAGCAGGTTGAACAGCATCGCGATCGAGGTGATCACGCCGAACATGCGGTAGTAGATGCTGAAGAACACCAGGGTGAACAGGAACGCGAACACCACTGCGCGCATACCGTTCTTGACGTTCTCGGCGCCCAGGCTCGGGCCGACCACGCGCTCTTCGACGAAGTCCATCGGCGCCGCCAGCGAGCCCGACTTCAGCAGCTTGGCCAGGTCTTCGGCTTCCTTCTTCTGCAGGCCGGTGGTCTGGAAGTTCTTGCCGAACACGCCGTTGATGTTGGCCACCGAGATCACTTCCTCGTTGACCTTGAAGCCACGCACTTCCTGGCCGTCGACGACGGTCACGGTCGGCACGCGCTCGGTGTAGACCACCGCCATCGGCTTGTTCACGTTGGCGCTGGTGAAGTCGAACATGCGCTGGCCACCGACATTGTTCAGCGTGACGCTGACCGCCGGAGAGCCAGTGTTCGAATCGGTCACCGCCTGCGCGCCGACCATCTGGTCACCGGTGACGATCACGCGCTTGTTCAGCAGCACCGGGCCACCGCCATCGCGGCGCTGGTAGACCTTCGCTTCCGGCGGGATGCGGCCGGAGGCGATCGCGTCCTGTGCGTTGCCATCAACCACCGCACGGTATTCAAGGGTGGCGGTGGCGCCGATCATGCGCTTGGCTTCGGCGGTGTCCTGCACACCCGGCAGCTGCACGACCACACGGTCGGCACCCTGGCGCTGGATGATCGGCTCGGCCACGCCGAGCTGGTTCACGCGGTTGCGCAGGGTGTTGATGTTCTGCTCGATGGCGCCGTTGGCGATCTGGGTGATCTCGGCCTCGGGAATGGTCACCGTGATGCGGCTGCCGCTGACGTCGTAACCGAGGGTCGGCTGCGCCTTGACCAGCGCGGTACGGGCGAGCTGTGCAGCATCCTCACCAGCCGACGGGCTCAGGTTGGCCACGATGCTGTTGTCGGCACGACGCTCCACCGACTGGTAGGCGATGCGGGCGTCACGCAGCGTGCTGCGCACGTCTTCGGTGTAGGCGTCCAGGCGCTTGTCCAGGGCGGCCTTCTGGTCGACCTGCAGCACGAAGTGCACGCCGCCCTGCAGGTCCAGGCCCAGCACCATCGGACGACCGCCGAGGTTGGCCAGCCAGTCCGGCACGGTCGAGGCCAGGTTCAGCGCCACGGTGTACTGCTCGCCGATGGTGTCACGCAGGGCGTCGCTGGCAGCGGACTGCGCCTTCAGGTCCGGCAGGCGGACGATCAGGCTCTCCCCTTCCTTCTCGGCGCCGATGGTGGTGACACCGGCCTTGTTCAGGTCGGCCAGCACACGGTCGCGCAGCGCATCGTCGACCTGCCCGCCACGGTTGGCGGTGATCTGGATGGCCGGGTCCTTCTGGTAGATGTTGGGCAGCGCGTACAGCGCGCTGAGCGCCAGTACGATCAGGATGACGACGTACTTCCAGCGTGGAAATTCGAGCATTGCTTGGGTCCCGCGCGGCGCCATCCCCGGCGCCGCGGTTGTGCTTCGGAAAGGGAGTGGCTTACTGGGCCGACTTCAGGGTACCGGCCGGCAGCACGTTGCCGACAGCGCCCTTCTGCACGCGGATGCGCACGTTGTCAGCCACTTCGATGGTGATGAAGTTGTCGCCGATGTCGGTGACGATGCCGGCGATGCCGCCGTTGGTCAGCACTTCGTCGCCACGCTTGATCTTCTCCAGCATGGCCTTGTGCTCCTTCTGCCGCTTCATCTGCGGGCGGATCATCAGGAAGTACATGATGGCGATCAGGATGATCGGGAACAGCAGCGTGGTCAGGCCCATGCCCTGCGGTTGGCCGCCGGCGGCCTGGGCGTGGGCGGCCTGGGCGTGGGCGGCGGGAATCAGGAAAGCAAGCAGGTTCATCGTTGGTCCTTTGGTTGGGCGGCGCTCCGGCCCGTTCACGGGCACGGCGTGTCGACCGCGGAACTGGGTCAGCCTTGAAGTATGCCACGGCCCCGGGCGTTCGTCCTTGGGCCGTTTGGCAGGGGGTGTCCGGTTACAGGGGCGGCGCGACCGCCCCGCGTGCCGCGTAGAAGGACTCACGGAAGGCCAGGAAGGTTCCCGCCTCGATCGCCGCACGGATGTCGGCCATCAGCTTTTCGTAATAGAACAGGTTGTGCAGGGTGCCCAGCATCGGCGCCAGCATCTCGTTGCAGCGGTCCAGGTGGCGCAGGTAGGAGCGGGTGTAGCCGCCGGTGCAGGCGACGCAGCCGCAGCCCGGCTCGATCGGGTCCATGTCGCGCGCGTACTGGGAGTTGCGGATGCGAACGGTACCGAACGAGGTGAAATAGTGGCCGTTGCGGGCGTTGCGGGTCGGCATCACGCAATCGAACATGTCCACGCCGCGTGCGACACCCTCGACGAGATCCTCCGGCCGGCCCACGCCCATCAGGTAGCGCGGGCGGTCGCCCGGCAGTTCCGGGTCCAGGTGATCCAGCATGGCATTGCGCTCGTGCTCCGGCTCGCCCACGGCCAGGCCGCCGATGGCGTAGCCGTCGAAGCCGATCGCCTGCAGGGCCTCGGCCGAGCGGCTGCGCAGGTCGGTGTGCACGCCGCCCTGGACGATGCCGAACAGGGCCGCGTCGTTGCCCAGCTCGTCATGCGCGTTGCGGCTGCGCTGGGCCCAGCGCAGGCTCAGCTCCATCGAGCGACGGGCCACATCTTCGGTGGCCGGGTACGGGGTGCACTCGTCGAAGATCATCACCACGTCCGAATCGAGCACCTTCTGGATCTTCATGCTCTCTTCCGGGCCCAGGAACACGCGGGCGCCGTCGGTCGGCGAGGCGAAGGTCACGCCCTGCTCGGTGATCTTGCGGCGATGGGCCAGCGAGAACACCTGGAAACCACCCGAATCGGTCAGGATCGGGCCATCCCAGCGGCAGAAGCCGTGCAGGCCGCCGTGGTCGGCGATGATGTCCAGGCCCGGGCGCAGGTACAGGTGGAAGGTGTTGCCGAGGATGATCTCGGCGCCCAGCGCGCGCACCTGGTCCGGCAGGATGCCCTTGACCGAGCCATAGGTTCCCACCGGCATGAAGGCCGGCGTTTCCACCGTGCCACGCGGGAAGGTCAGGCGGCCACGGCGGGCACGGCCGTCGCGGGTCTTGAGCTGGAACTGCAGTCGGGACATGGAGCGGTCATTCAGGCAAATAGTCGCCCATTGTCTCCCAAGAAGGCGTGCGCACCAAGGTGCGCACCCACAGAGGCCTTGCCTTCCCAGGCTGCCACAGAGCACCCTACCCTCCCAGGGTGCCCTGCCTCCTCAACCCGCCTGCGGGAACAGCAGCATCGCGTCGCCGTAGCTGAAGAAGCGATAGCGCTGCTCGATCGCGTGCTGGTAGGCCTCGAACACGCGATCCTTGCCGGCGAACGCGGAGATCATCATCAGCAGGGTGCTTTCCGGCAGGTGGAAGTTGGTCACCATCGCGTCCACGCTGCGGATGCGATAGCCCGGGGTGATGAAGATCTGGGTCTCGCCGGCGAACGGCAGCAGCTCGCCATCGCGCATCGCGCTTTCCAGCGCCCGCACCACGGTGGTGCCGACGCCGATCACCCGGCCACCGGCCGCACGCGTGCGCCGCACCTGCTGCACCAGTTCGGCACCGACGTTCAGCCACTCGCGGTGCATCACGTGGTCCTTCAGGTCATCGGCACGCACCGGCTGGAAGGTGCCCGCGCCCACGTGCAGGGTGACGTGGCCGAAGTCCACGCCCTTGTCCTTCAGCGCGGCCAGCAGCGGTTCGTCGAAATGCAGGCCGGCAGTCGGCGCGGCCACCGCGCCCACTTCACGCGCGAACACGGTCTGATAGCGCTCGCGGTCGTCCATGCCCGGCTCGCGCTGGATGTACGGCGGCAACGGCAGGCGGCCGGCGTGCAGCAGCCACTGCTCCAGTGATTCAGGCACATGGAACTGCAGCACGTAGAACTCGCCGTCGCGTCCCAGCACCTCGGCTTCGCCGCCGGCATCCAGCGCGATGCGGCTGCCCGCCTTCGGCGACTTGCTGGCACCCACCTGCGCACGCGCCTGCTGGCCGCCGAGCAGGCGCTCGATCAGGATCTCCACGCGGCCACCGCTGGCCTTCTGCCCGAACAGGCGGGCCGGAATCACCCGGGTGTCGTTGAACACCAGCAGGTCGCCCGGCTGCAGCTGTGACGGCAGGTCACGCACCTGCAGGTCGGTGAAGCCTGCCGGGGCGGGTGGCACCAACAGCAGGCGGCTGGCGGAACGTTCGGCCAGGGGCGCCTGCGCGATCAGTTCGGCCGGCAGGTCGTAGTTGAAATCGGACTTCTTCAAGGCAGTGGGCGGCAACAGGTCGACAATGGCGCGCATTGTACGTCCAGCGTCTGCGAGCCGGCGCGCTTCGCGGCGAACGTCGCGCAAAATGCTGCTATGCAGCAGGTTTCTGCGGGGTTATCGCGCAAAAAAACAAGTGCTAGCATCGGGCCGGAAGTCCGCTGCACGAGCCTGCCCCCAAGCGCGCGTGATGACGCGCGTTTTGCTTTTGAAGACCCGTGCGACCCATTGTTTCAGGAGATCTGCAATGAGCTTCATCGAACGCCTCGCCCCCCTGCGCACCCAGCCCGGCACCCGCCTCACCACTGGCCTGGACGACGCCACCCTGACCGCCCTGTCCGCCCGCCATCCGCAGCTTGTCGCCGCGGTGGAGGCCGCCGCCGAGGAATTCGCGCGCGTGCAGGCCGACCTGGGGCCGCTGCTGGCGCAGGACGAGCAGGCGCAGATCGACGCGATGCAGGACGGCTTCGTCAATTTCTACGCCGATGACGCGGTCACCCCGTATGTGGCCCTGGCCGCGCGCGGCCCGTGGGTGGTGACGCTGAAGGGCGCCGTGCTGTACGACGCCGGCGGCTACGGCATGCTCGGCTTCGGGCACACCCCGGATGCCGTGCTGGAGGCGATGGCCCGCCCGCAGGTGATGGCCAACATCATGACCCCGAGCCTGTCGCAGCAGCGTTTCATCACGGCCCTGCGCGCCGAGATCGGCCATCGCCGTGGCGGCTGCCCGTTCGCGCGGTTCATGTGCCTGAACTCCGGCTCCGAGGCGGTCGGCCTGGCGGCCCGCATCGCCGACGTCAATGCCAAGCTGCAGACCGACCCGGGCGCCCGCCACGCTGGCGCGGCGATCAAGCGCGTGGTGGTCAAGGGCAGCTTCCACGGCCGCACCGACCGACCGGCGCTGTACTCCGATTCCAGCCGCAAGAGCTACATGCAGCACCTGGCCAGCTATCGCGGCGAGGACTCGGTGATCACCGTGGCGCCCTACGATGAGGCTGGCCTGCGCAAGGTGTTCGAAGATGCTGCGCGCAACCAATGGTTCGTCGAGGCCGTGTTCCTGGAACCGGTGATGGGCGAAGGCGACCCGGGCCGCTCGGTGCCGCCGTCGTTCTATGCCGTTGCCCGCGAACTGACCCGTGCGCACGGCAGCCTGCTGCTGCTCGATTCGATCCAGGCCGGCCTGCGTGCGCATGGCGTGCTGTCGGTGGTCGACTATCCGGGCTTCGAAGGCCTGGACCCGCCGGACATGGAAACCTACTCCAAGGCGCTGAACGCTGCGCAGTACCCGCTGTCGGTGCTGGCGGTGACCGAGCATGCCGCGCAGCTGTACCGCAAGGGCATCTATGGCAACACCATGACCAGCAACCCGCGTGCACTGGATGTGGCCTGCGCCACCCTCGCCCAGCTGACCCCGCAGGTGCGTGCCAACATCGCCGAACGGGGTGCCGAAGCGGTGCGCAAGCTGGAGCAGCTGAAAGGCGAGCTGGGCGGGCTGATCACCAAGGTGCAGGGCACCGGCCTGCTGTTCTCCTGCGAGCTGGCGCCGCAGTTCAAGTGCTACGGCGCCAATTCCACCGAGGAGTGGCTGCGCCAGCACGGCATCAACGTGATCCACGGTGGCGAGAACTCGCTGCGATTCACCCCGCACTTCGGCATGGACAGCGAAGAGCTGGACCTGCTGGTGGGCATGGTCGGCCGCGCCCTGCGCGAAGGCCCGCGCCGCGAGCAGGCCGCCGCAGCGTAAGAACGCCCAACGCGTCATACTCCATGGATACCCCTCCGGCAACCGCTGATCCGGTTGCCGGCGGGGCGTTTTCGTTTCCGCACCAAGAGACAGGAACCCCCATGAAGTCCATCTGCGTCTACTGTGGCTCCAACGCTGGCAGCAAGCCGGCCTATACCGAGCGCGCCATTGCCCTGGGTGACCGCATCGCCCGCGACGGCCTGCGCCTGGTGTACGGCGGCGGCAACGTCGGCCTGATGGGAACCGTGGCCAACGCCGTACTTGCCGCCGGCGGTGAAGTAACCGGCGTGATCCCGCGCCAGCTGGCCGACTGGGAAGTGGCCCACCGCGGCCTGACCGAACTGGAGATCGTCGGCTCGATGCACGAGCGCAAGTCGCGCATGTTCGACCTGGCCGATGGCTTCGTTGCCCTGCCCGGCGGCTTCGGGACAATGGAAGAAATCTTCGAGATGCTGACCTGGCGCCAGCTGGGCATCGGCAACAAGCCGTGCGCGTTCCTCGATGTGGATGGCTTCTATGCACCGCTGATCGGCATGATCGATCGCATGGTGGAAGAGCGCTTCCTGCATCCGGACCAGCGCCAGGACCTGTGGTATGGCTCGGACATCGAAGAGATGCTGACCTGGATGCAGAACTACCAGCCGGCACAGGCCTCGAAGTGGATCGACGAGAAACGGCGCGCCGCGCTGCGTTGATGCCCTTGCACGCGGCGGCTCAGGCCACCGCGTGCACCCGGGGTGCAGGCCGGCCCAGCAGGTAGCCCTGGCCGTAATCACAGCCGAGTTCGCGCAGGGTCTGCCGCTGCGCCTCGGTCTCGATGCCTTCACCGATGGTCTCGATGCCCAGCGTGCGCGCCAGCGACAGCACGCCTTCCACCAGCGCGCGCGTGCTCTGCACTTCCGGGCCATGCAGGCCGGCGATGAAGCTCTGGTCGATCTTCAACGTACTGATCGGGAAGCGGTGCAGGTAGGACAGCGCCGAGAAGCCGGTGCCGAAATCGTCCAGCTGCACCTGGATCCCACGCTCGCGCAGGCCCTGCAGGATGCGCAGCGTATGCGGGCCATCGTCAAGCAGCGCCACCTCGGTGATCTCCAGGCGCAGCCGGCGCGGATCGGCACCGCAGGTGTCGAGCAGGCCGAACAGGCGATCACTGAATTCCGCTGAACGGAAATGGCGCGGCGACACGTTCACCGAGACGTAGCCCTGGCCGCCCTTGCCCAGGCCAGCGATGACCTGCTCGTAGATCAGCCAGTCGACCTGTTCGATCAGGCCGCTTTCCTCGCCCAGCTCCAGGAACGCGCCCGGCAGCAGCAGGCCACGGCGCTCGTGCTGCCAGCGCAGCAGCGCTTCGTGCCCGACCACCTCGCCATCGGACAGGCGCACGATCGGCTGGTAGAAGGGAACGAAATCGCGGTTGTTGATCGCGCGGCGCAGATCGGCTTCCAGGTCGAGGCTGCGCATTGCCTGTTCGCGCATGTCCTCATCGAAGATCGAGCAACGATCGTGGCCCTGCGCCTTGGCCCGGTACATCGCCGCGTCGGCATCGCGCAGCAGTTCTTCACCAGTGCGGTAGCGCGGGTTCCACAAGGCGATGCCCAGGCTGCCGGACGGGAACAGCTCGCGCCCGGCGATCCACATCGATTCCTGCAATGCCAGCAGCAACCGCTGGCCGAAGTCCAATGCCTGTGCCAGGCCCTGCGGGCACTGCAGCAGCACGGCAAACTCGTCGCCGCCCAGCCGTGCCACAACATCCTCGGGGCCGGCCATCGACACGATGCGCTTGGCCACTTCCACCAGCATGCGGTCGCCGGCGGCATGGCCGATGCTGTCGTTGACCAGCTTGAAACGGTCCAGGTCGAGGAACAGCACGGCGAACACCGGGCCGCCCTCACGCTTGGCCAGCGCCAGCGCATCCTGCAGGCGGTCGAGCAGGTGCAACCGGTTGGGCAGGCCGGTCAACGCGTCATGCATGGCCTGGTGGGTCAGGCGCTGTTCCGCGCGCAGGCGCTCGCCGATCTGGCCGAGTAGTTTTTCATTCACCTCGGCCAGTTCACGGGTGCGCTCCTCCACCCGTTTTTCCAGCTCGGCATGCGCCGAACGCAGCCGCTGCTGGTCACGTTGGCGGGCCAGGCCGGTGCCGATGTTCTGCGCGACGAAGGTCAACAGGCGCTGGTCGTGCACGCTGAACGTGCTGCTCTCGCTGTAGCTCTGCACCACGATCGCGCCCACCACTTCATCGTCGCGCAGCAGGGGCACGCCCAGCCAGCAATGCGAGCGGGCGCCGGATTCGCGCACTTCGCCGGTGGCCAGCAGCGCGTCGATCTGCGCACGCGAGGCCAGCAACGGGCGCCGGTTGCGCACCACGTACTCGGTCAGGCCGCGGCTGAACGGTCGCGGCGCACGACTGGCATTGTGCTCGTCCACCGAATAGACGAAATCCAGTCCGTTGCCTGCCGGGTTGACCAGCGCGATGTAGAAGTTGCGCGCGTCGAGCAGGCGCCCGACCACGCCATGCACCTGCCCGTAGAACTGGGCCAGGCTGTCGGCCGACATCGCCATCTCGGCAATGTTGTACAGCGCGGTCTGCAGCTGTTCGGCGCGACGGCGCTCGGTCACTTCATCCTGCAGGCTGTGGTTGGCGCGCCGCAGTTCCTGCGTGCGCCGTTCCACCTGCTGCTCCAGCCGCACCTGCGCCTGGCGCCGGTCCATGGCGGTCTGCACGTGCTGGGCCACGAACCCCAGCAGGGCCCGCTCGGCCTCACCATAGCGGGCAGCCTGTTCATAGCTCTGCACCACGATGGCGCCGCATACGCGGCCATCGCGCAGCATCGGCACGCCCAGCCAGTCCAGGCTTTCCGGCCCGCGCTGGGGGTCGTGCTCCTGCTCCATCACCCGCGCCAGCAGTTCGCGCGATGGGCCACTGAGCGGCCTGCCATGGCGCAGCAGCGCCACGGTCAGGCTGCGTGGCATCTCGCTGGCGGCGTGGCTCTGCGATGGATCGGCCACGAAATCATCAACCTGGTCGGCGAAGTACAGGAAGCGGATCTGGTCCCGCACATCGTCGTACTCGACGATGTAGCAGTTCTCCGCGTACATCAGCGTGCCCAGCACGCCGTGCACGTGGCGCAGCATCTCGCCCATCTCAAGGTCGGCACCGGCCAGGTCGGCGATCTGGAACAACGCCTGCCGCAGGCGCTCGGCCTCTTCCAGCGCCTTGATCTGCCCGGCCTGGCGGCCACGCTGCAGCGCCAGCTCCATCGCCTGCCGGGCCAGCCCCCACCACGCGGACGAAGGCGCCGCGCCGGCCACCGACAGCAGCAGCCGCGCACCGTCGTACTCCCAGCCGTGCTGGCCGTCGCCGATGCCGGGTTCACCGGATGCGCAACCCTTAACCGCCAGCAAGGGCCACCCGCTCTGGCCACAGCCCAGCTGCGGGTCGTCCCAACCCACGCGGACCACCGCCGATTCCGGCAACAGCGCATGCAGCGCGCGCACCAGCGCCGTGCTCAGCACGACCTCGTGTGGTGGCTCTTCCGCCGGTTCAGCATACGTGGACAAATGACAATCTCTTGGCGCCGTCTGTGCGTCGCCTCCCCTGAGCCGTCGAGCATAGCGCGCCACCCGGGGGGCAATGGAAGCCCGCAAACCCCGAATCGTGCGCCCGTACGTTTTTCCTGCTGTCCGTAGCCCCTTGCGCGCCATGAACCCTGCCCTGCCCGCCCTCGCCACCGGCTATGCGCCATCGCCTGCAGGCCTTACCCTGTACGCCGTGGAAGCCAGCGCATTGCCAACCGATGAAGCCTTGATGCTGGCCTGGGCCGGTGGTGACCTGCGCGCGTTCGAAAGCCTGTATGCGCGCCATCGCAAGCGGCTGTTCGGGTTCCTGCTGCGGCAACTGCGCGACAACGCGCTGGCCGAGGAGATCTTCCAGGACGTCTGGCAGCGGGTGATCAGCGCCCGCGCCGGCTGGCAGCCCGAGGCGGCATTCAGCACCTGGCTGTTCCGCATCGCCCATAACCGCTTGAACGATCACTGGCGTGCCGCCCGCCATCGTCCCTCCGCACCAGCCGACGCCGACCTGCGCCTGGCCGCGATCGAGGATGGGCAGACCCCGGAAGCCGAGCTTTCCGAATTCGAACAACGTCGCCGCATCCAGCTGGCGCTGGAACAACTGCCGCCCGAGCAGCGCGAAGTGCTGCAGCTGCGGCTGGATCAGGAACTGAGCCTGGAGGAGATCGGCCAGATCACCGGCGTAGGCCGGGAAACAGTGAAATCGCGGCTGCGCTATGCGATGGACAAGCTGCGTGCGGGATTGAACGCATGAACCGAGACGAACCGCTGACGCCGGAAGAACGCGAGCTGGCCCGCCTGCTCGGCCGTCGCGCCGAACAGGCGCCGCCCGCCCCCCGCCCCCCCCCCCCCCCGGGCCCCGCGCGCGCCCCCCCGGGGCCCCCCCCCCCCCCCCCCCCCGCCGGCCGCGCTCGACGCCGCCATCCTGGCCGCGGCGCGCGCCGCCGTGGACGCACCGGCCGCCGCAACCGCCGCCTCCCCGGAAGCGCCCCGCGCACGGCGCTCGCGCTGGCCGGCCGTGTTCGGTATCGCCGCCTCGATGGTGTTCGCCATCGGCATCGCCTGGCAGCTGCGCCCGGAACCACCACCGGCCCCGGCAGGTGATGCAGCCGTCGCTGCAGCGCCTGCTGCTGCAGCCGGTGCCGCGGACGGTACGGCAGCAATCCCGGAACCGGCCGCGCC
>NZ_JAPTFX010000134.1:0-13622 GCF_030985895.1 Stenotrophomonas sp. Sm6012
CCCGCGGGGGCGGGGCCGGGGGCACGCATCACTCAGCACAACAGCTGCAGCACGTCCAGGTCGCCGTCGGCGAGGAAGTCCACGCACAGGCCCACCAGCATCAGCACGCCGGCGGTACTGGCGCCATGGGCGATGAAGATCGAATGGGCCAGCGCGCGTGCGGACCGGCCCAGCTTCATGCACACCCGGGCCAGGCTGCGCAGGCGGCCACTGACCGCATGCACGTGCTCGCGCACCGGCGCCTGGGCGTCGCCCATCGCCTCGGCCATCATCGCCTGCAGCTGCTCGGGGCGGTCGGCGTAGTACTTGGCCACGCCATAGCCGAACATCAGCCAGTCGCGGGCCTGCGCCTCGGCCAGATCCATCACTTCCAGCGGGTCTTCCTCGAAGTCGATGAAGCCCACCTTCTGGCCATCCCAGGTGAGGTTGCGTGGCAGCGGCTGGCCGAAATAGGCCCCGCGCGCATGCGCCTCGGCGATGGCCTGCATCGCCGCCATCACCAGCCGGTCGCGACCGGCCTCATCGGCCTCGCGCAGGCAGGTATTGAAAGAACTTCCGTTGTCGCCGATCACCAGCGCCGCATGGCCGGTTCCCAGCACATCAGGCACGTTCACGCCCTGCGCGTGCAGCTCTGCGAGGCGACGGGCTTCGGTTTCGCGTGCGGCATCACCGCCGCGGTGCGGTGGCGGGCGCAAGGCGTCCAGATGGAAACGACGGGCAACAAAATTGAGCAGGCCCAGGGCCAGTGCGCGGCTTCCCTTGCCGTACTGCTTCAGCCAGGCGCGCTGCCCTTCGATGACGATGGGCTCAACCATGACAGGTCCTCCTTAAAACGCGTTACGGCCCCAGGGGGGCCGTAACGACAGACTTCACGTTGTCGTAACTTGCACTATCAATAGCGCAGCAGGGCCGAACCCCACGTGAAGCCGCCACCGAAGGCTTCCAGCAGCAACAGTTGGCCGCGCTCGACCTTGCCCGAACGCACCGCGGCATCCAGCGCCAGCGGCACCGAGCCGGAGGAGGTGTTGCCGTGCTTGTCGACGGTGACCACCACCTGGTCCATCGACATCTCCAGGCGCTTGGCCGTGGCTTCGATGATGCGCAGGTTGGCCTGGTGCGGAATCAGCCAATCCAGGTCGGACTTGTCCAGGCCGTTGGCGGCCAGGGTTTCGTCCACGACCGAGTCCAGCGCCTTGACGGCGTACTTGAACACGTCGTTGCCCTTCATGTTGATCGTGCCACCACCGTTGGCGCCGTCCTTGAAGCCGGTCGAGACACCCACCGGGTTCCACAGCAGCTCCTTCTTGCTGCCATCGGCATGCAGGTGGGTGCTGAGGATACCGGTCTCTTCGTCGGCCTTGAGCACGACGGCACCGGCGCCATCGCCGAACAGCACGCAGGTGGTGCGATCGTTCCAGTCGACCATGCGGGTCAGCGTTTCGGTGCCGATCACCAGCACGTGCTTGCAGTCGCCGGAACGGATGAACTTGTCGGCCACGCCCAACGCGAACACGAAGCCCGAACAGGCGGCGTTGACGTCAAAGGCAGGGCACCCTGCAACACCAAGCTTGGCCTGGATCAGGCATGCGGTAGAGGGGAAAATGAGGTCAGGCGTGGTCGTGCCGACCACGATCATGTCGAGCTGCGAAGCGTCGATACCGGCCGCTTCAAGTGCGCGCAACGCGGCCTGGTAGCCGAGGTCGCTGGTGGTTTCGCCTTCGGCCGCGATGTGCCGTTCACGAATTCCGGTGCGCGACTGGATCCACTCATCCGAGGTTTCGACCATTTTTTCCAGGTCGGCGTTGGTCAGGACTTTTTCCGGCAAATAGCTACCGGTGCCCGCGATCCTCGAATAGATCCGCTTGCTCATCATGTTTCCTGTTGCGCGGGCCGCCGATCACCGGCACGCCCGGGAAAGAAGGCAAAGGCCGCTGCCCGCAGGCAGCGGCCTTCCCGGCACATCAATCTTCTTCGACGGCCGAGGTCTTGGTCTGGATGACCTTCTTGCCGCGGTAGAAACCGTCAGCAGTGATGTGGTGACGCAGGTGCACTTCGCCGGTGGTCGGGTCGGTCGACAGCTGCTTGGCGCTCAGGGCGTCATGGGCACGACGCATGCCGCGGCGGGACGGGGTGACACGGGATTTCTGGACAGCCATGGGATTGCTCCAAACTCGGTTCGTTTTGCTTCGTCGTATCGTCGCGCAGGACGCCAGCGCCCAGCACACTTTCGCTTTCGCCGCAGCCGCCGACGACAATCCGGCTGCTATTGTTTCTTCAGTGCTGCCAACGCCGCAAACGGGTTGGCCTGCTTCGTTTCTTCTTCGCTCGGCGCCCAGTCCTTGTCGACTGCTTCGCCATCGGGCGACAGCGGTACAACCGGCACTGCCAGCACCAACTCGTCCTCGACCAGGTCCAACGGACGCAGCTGGCCGTCTTCCGGCACCAGCAACGCCTCGTACTCCTCCGGCAGGGACGATTCCTCGTCCTCGTCGCGGATCAGGCCAAGCCTCTGGGTCATCTTCACCGGCAACAGGAATCGCTGCATGCTGCGCTGACAGGTCAGCGGCAACGCGGTGTCGATGGTCAGTTCCACATAGGATACCCGCAGGACGTCGTCGCGACCGAATTCAAGCGAGTAGGCACACTCGCCGTCGGTATCTGCGACCAACCCCTGCAGGCGGGTCAATTCAGCCAGGGACACCTGACCGTCGAAGCGCCTTCGCGCTACAACCATCCGCCAGGCATCCAGCGTTTCGGGCACGTTCGCGGACATAAGCCGCTGAATACTAAGGATCGGGAGGGCCGGTGTCAAATGCCTGCCATACGGGCCTTGCCGCTGGCAGCGCGGGCGGCCAGACTGCCTCGCCCTGCCCCGGTATTGTCGCATGTCACTGGTCCTGGCCTCCACCTCCCGCTACCGCCGCGAACTGCTGCAACGGCTGGGCCTGCCCTTCGACTGCGCGCGCCCGGAGGTGGATGAAACCCCGTTGAACGGTGAAGCGCCGCTGGCCCTGGCCACACGCCTGGCTGCCGCCAAGGCCGCCGAGGTCGCCGCCCGGCATCCCGGTGCCTGGGTGATCGGTTCGGACCAGGTGGCCGACCTGAACGGGCAGCCGCTGGGCAAGCCGGGCACGGTCGAGGCGGCCTGCGCGCAGCTGGCGGCGATGTCCGGGCAGACGGTGCGCTTCCATACCGCCATCTGTCTCAGCCACGCCGGAGAATCGTTCACGGCCATCGACCTGACCGAAGTGCGCTTCCGCGCGCTGGAACAGGATGAGATCGCCCGTTACGTGGCTACCGAACAGCCGCTGGACTGCGCCGGCAGCTTCAAATGTGAAGGCCTGGGTATCAGCCTGTTCGAGGCAATCGACAACCGCGACCCGACCGCGCTGGTCGGCCTGCCGCTGATCGCACTGTGCGGGTTGCTGCGCAAAGCAGGTTTCGCAGTGCCGTAGAGTCGAGCTTGCTCGACTGCTTTTTCCTGTCCGCCGGCCCTCTGCCACAGAAGCAGTCGAGCAAGCTCGACTCTACAAAAGCAGGGATTTAACGAACCTCGAACGGTTGCTCCTGCCACTGCTCCACGCTGCCGTCGCGGCCATGCAGCCGCAGGCCCATCCAGTGCCGCCCCGGTGACAGCGTAGTCGTGTCCAGCGTGGCATCGAAGCCTACCGCCGGATGCTGCGGATCAGTGCTGTCCGGCCAGGTCTGGCGAACATCGAAGACACGGCCATAGCGTGCGTCGCCGATCGAGCGTCCATCAACCAGCACCTCGACACCTGCCAGGCCGACGCCGTCCTTGAAGGCCCATCCGCGGATGGCGAGCGTGCCGGACACTTTCTCGCCATTGGCAGGGGCATCCAGCCACGCCATCGCCGGGGTCACGCATGCCCCGGGCGCACGCTGCGGCGGCAGCCGGAACAGCAGGAACCGCTGGAATCCATGGTCACTGCTGACCACCCGCGGCGCAGGCAAGGGCCCCACCTGCTCGCAGATGGCGTGATAGCGCGCCAGCAGGTCACGGTAGCGCTGATCGCTGGGCGACAGCACCAGCAGCGTCGGCGCCGAACGTGTGCCCGCGTGCAGCAATTGCCACTGCACCAGCTGCGCGGTTCGCCCGTGCTTGTCATTGAGCGGGTGCGGCAGCACTTCGATGTCACCATCACCCAGCTGGAAGCCCAGCTCGGCCCCCACCTTGAAGTTGCCGGCCAGCACGCGCGTACCGGGCGGCATCTGCTGCAGCTCTTCGCGCACGGCGGCGGCCAGCGGCTGCCAGCCTGCGAAATTCCGCGGGTAGTACTTGCTGCCCGCCATCTGCTCTCGCAGCGATGGCGTGGAGGCCATCAGGTAATAGCCAAAGGCCAGCACCATGCCCGCGCCCGCCAGCCACCAACCGGTGCGGCGCAACCAGCGCGGCCAGCCATTGAGCACCACCGGCACCGCCACCAGCAGCGCCAGGTACCCGGGCAACGGCCAATGGAAACTGATGCGTTCGACGTCGGTGAAGAAGCCCAGCAGGAAAATACCCAGCGTGGACACGCCGCCCACCAGGCCGAAGTAACGCCATTGCACGCGCGTGCCGCCGCCGCTGCGGGTACCGGCCAGCGCCACCTTCCACATCGCCATGCACAGGATCGGAGTGACCAGCATCGGCTGGATCACCAGGAACCACAGCCCGTCCCATTCGAAGGTCCACGGATGGCGCTCGACCACCTGGAACTTCAGGCCTGCATCATGGTTGTCGGCATTCCACGCCAGCAGCGGCAGCCAGGCCAATACACCCACGGCCAACGCAACCCATACGCGCGGATCGGCGAGCATGCGCCGGCCCTTTGGCAGCGCCAGCAGGGCAATGAAGCCGACACCGATGACCCCGATGAAGCGATAGTGGCTGAGGGCACCGATCATCAGGCCCAGCGCCAGCTTCATCGCCGAAGAGGCATCCACGTTGTGCAGCAGGCGTGCACCGGCATGCAGGCAGATCACCGCCGCCAGTGCCATCGGCACATCCGGCACCGCCAGCAGGCCCAGCGTCGCCGACAGCGGCATCAACAGCGTGAGGCTGCCCGCCTGCCAGCCCGCCACGTTGCCGAACCACCGCGTGGCCGTGCGCACCACCAGCAATGGCAGCAGTGCACCAATGGCCAGGAACGGCAGTCGCAACGCCAGCACATGATGGCCGCCGATTTCCACCCCCAGCCGCGCCAGCCATGCGGTCAGCCCGGGCAGATCGGAATAGGCCGCAGCCAGATGCTGCCCTTCCTGCCAATAGAACGCCTCGTCGACGAACAATGGCAGACGCGCAGCCACCACCAGCTTGGCCGCTGTGACCAGCGTCCACAACCAGAGAAAAATCGCCCGCGCGCGCTGTTCGCCTTGCATTGCTCTATGGATAATCAAGTGGAATTCAGAACTGAGACGATCATGCCAGCTTCGTCCCCCAATCCCAGCATGCTAACCGATCAATTGCGTCAGGCCCTGCGGGAAGCACAGGATCAGGTGAACGCACTGGTGCTTGGCAAGGTGCCGGAAGTCAGGCTGGCGTTTGTCGCCCTGCTTTCCGGCGGTCACCTGCTCATCGAAGATCTGCCCGGGCTGGGCAAGACCACATTGGCACACGCACTGGCCAGCAGCCTCGGCCTCACCTTCCAGCGCGTGCAGTTCACCTCCGACCTGTTGCCGGCCGATGTGCTGGGCGTGTCGGTGTACGAGGCCGGCAGCCGTCAGTTCCAGTTTCACGCCGGACCGGTGTTCACCCATGTGCTGCTGGCCGACGAGATCAACCGCGCGCCACCGCGCACACAGAGCGCGCTGCTGGAGGCCATGGCCGAACAGCAGGTCACCCTGGATGGACAGACCCATCCGCTGCCCGATCCCTTCTTCGTGATCGCCACGCAGAACCCGGTGGACCTGTCCGGCACGTTCCCGCTGCCGGATTCGCAGCTGGATCGATTCCTGCTGCGCCTGGCGATGGGCTACCCCAACGCCCAGGCGGAGCGCGAGCTGCTGCGCGGAACCGATCGCCGTGACCTGATCGCACGCGCCGTGCCGAAGCTGGATGACACACAGGTCCGCGCGCTGCGTGAGGCGGTCGGTGCGATTCATGCCAGTGATGCGCTGGTCGACTATGTGCAGGCCTTGCTGACCCGCAGCCGCCAGCACGCGGGCGTACGGGTGGGTTTGTCACCGCGTGCCGGCCTGGCGCTGCTGCGCGCGGCCAAGGCGCATGCGCTGCTGCTGGGCCGCAGCCATGTGGTGCCCGAGGATGTGCAGACGCTGTTCGTGGCGGTGGCCGGGCATCGCCTGGTGGCCGAGGCCGAGTCCAGTTCGGGACCGGCACTGGCGCGGGCGATCCTGCAGACCGTCGCGGTGGACTGAAGGTGACCACACGCTGGGCTCGACTACGGCTGCTGGCACGTCCGCGCCGGCCCGAATCGCTGCCGCAGCGGCTCGACCGCCATCGCATCTATGTGCTGCCTACCCGCTTCGGGGTGTTCGTGGCCACCCTGTTGGCCGCGATGCTGCTGGGTGCGTTGAACTACAACAACAACCCGGCCCTGCTGCTGGCCCTGCTGCTGGCCGCCGCGGCGATCGCCAGTGCCATCGCCGCGCACCTGCAGCTCTCCGGTGTGCAGGTCGATGCGATCTCGGCCGAACCGGTTGCAGCGGGGCAACCACTGCGCCTGCGCGTGGACCTGTCGCTGCGTGATCCGCGTGCGCGGCATGGGCTGCACCTGCAACTGGGTGACAGCGAAGCCTGGACCTCACTGCCGGCACAGGGGCGTGGCGAGGTCGAGCTGGAGGTTCCCAGCGAGCGCCGCGGATGGCTGGAACTGCCACGCATCCGCCTGTCCACCACCCAGCCACTGGGGTTGGTGCGGGCCTGGTCGTGGGTGTGGCCGGAACAGCCGCTGCTGGTCTATCCGTTGGCCGAGGCGCTGGCCCCGGCGTTGCCTGAGAGCGGCAACGATCCACTGCACACGCGTGCCCATGCCAGTGGCGAAGAACTGCACCAGCTGCGCCCCTATCGCGCGGGCGACGCGCCACGCAGCATTTCATGGAAGCACTCCGCGCGCCGCGACAGCCTGCTGGTACGCGAGTATGAAAAACCGATCGGCATCGAAGTGATCCTCGACTGGCGCACGCTGGCGCCGCTGGGGCACGAAGCCCGCATCGCGCGATTGGCACGCTGGGTGGATGTGGCCGAGCGCGAGGGCCGGCGCTACACCCTGCTGCTGCCGGCGCATCCTGCGATCGGCCCTGGACAGGGGGCCGGCCACCACCACCTGTGCCTGCGCACGCTGGCGTTGCTGCCGCATGGCTGAGACCCCTGCCATGATCGATCGCAGCGCCCGCAGCTGGACCCTGGCCAGCGCGGCGCTGGCGCTGTTGCCGTTGCTGCTGCAGCTGCCGCCACTGTTGGCCGGCGTCATCGCAGCCACAGCGGTGGTGACTGCATTCCTGTCATGGCGGAAGGTGCTGCCGATGCCGGTACGCCTGCTGCTGGTGCTCGGCATGCTCGCCGCCATCGTCTGGCAGATGGGCATGGTGCGCCCCGGGCGCGATACCGGTTGCGCCCTGCTGGCCGCGATGCTGGCGATCAAGTCCAGCGAGCTGCGCAGCCTTCGCGATGCCCGCAGCCTGCTCGGCTTCGCGCTGTTCTCGCCGTTTGCGGCGTTCCTGCTCGACCAGGGCCCGCTGACAACCGTGCTGGCGGCGCTGGCAGGCATCAGCGCGCTGCTGGCCCTGCAACGCCTGGCCCAGGATGAAGGCCATGCAGGCCGAGTGCCGTTGTACGGGCAGTTGCGCGGCGTGGGTCGCCTGCTGGCGATCGGGCTGCCGCTGGCCCTGGCCTGCTTCTGGCTGTTCCCGCGCCTGGCGACGCCACTGTGGGGGGTCCCCGAGCGCGCCGTCGGCACCCCGGGGCTGTCCGACAGCATGGAACCGGGCCAGTGGCTGGACCTGATGGCCGACGACACCCCCGCACTGCGCGTGCAGTTCTTCGGTGCCGTACCCGAATCGGCGCAGCGCTACTGGCGTGGGCCGGTGCTGACCGCATTCGATGGACGACGCTGGATGCGCGACCCTGCCAGCGCGCGGCGGCCGCCCGCGGTGGTCGAGGCCGGCACGCAGCGCTGGGACTACCAGATCGATTACGAGCCGACCGACCGTCGCCAGCTGGTCGCGCTGGACCTGCCGGGCCAGGCGCCCGCAGGCAGCACGCTGGATGCGGACATGAGCCTGAGCAGCGACCGAGCGCTGGCCTCGCTCAGCCGCTGGCGGCTGCAATCGGCGCCACCACGGCGCTTCGACAGCACCTTGTCGCCGTATCTGCGGCGCGCGGCGCTGCAGTTGCCCGATGGCTTCAATCCACGCACCGCCACCCTGGCACGCCAATGGCGGCATGACGCAGGCAACGATGACGCGGCCATCGTCCGCCGCGCGCTGCAATGGATCACCACCGATTTCTCCTACACGCTGGAAACGCCGCAGGCCGGGCGCGACCCGGTCGACGAGTTCCTGTTCGGCTACAAGGCCGGCTTCTGCGAGCACTTCAGTTCCGCGTTCGTGGTGCTGATGCGCAATGCCGGCATTCCAGCACGGGTGGTCACCGGATTTGCCGGCGGCACCCGCAATCGCCTTGGCGATTACTGGGTCGTGCGACGGATGGATGCCCATGCGTGGGCCGAGGTATGGCTGCCGCAGCGCGGCTGGGTGCGGGTCGATCCCACCGCTGCGGTGGCGCCCGAACGCATCCTCGATACCCTCGATGACCGCCTGCAGGCTGGCACCGACAACCCGATGCAGCAGCGCTTGCTCGAGCTGGGGCAGATGGGCGACTGGCTGCGCCGCGGCTGGAACGATCTGGTGCTGTCCTTCGACGCACGCCGCCAGCAGCAGCTGCTCAAGCCGTTCGGGCTGGACGAGCTGGGCCCTGGTCAGCTGGCCGCCGGCTTCGTGATCGCCGCGTTGCTGGCCTTGGCCTGGATGGCCTGGCTGCTGGCCCGCGGCGAACGCGAACGTGATCCGCTGCTGCGCGCCTGGCACCGGCTGGGGCGACGCTATGCACGCCTCGGCCTGGCCCGGGAGCCCCATGAAACCGCGCGGGACTGGGCGCATCGGGTACACGCCCGGCGGCCCGACCCTGCCCTCCTCGCACTCAGCCAGCGTTTCGCCGACGCGCGTTACGCTGGAACTTGCACCGACCTCGCTTCATTATTGCGGGACCTGCGCAGGCATCGCCCGACTTCCGGAGCCTCCCCATGAACACCAAGTTCCTCCTCACCGCTGTGGCCACGCTGGCCCTGTCGGCCTGCGCCACGGCTCCCAAGCCGCTGCAGGGACAGTTCAGCCTGGTCTCTCCCCGCGACTCGGTCGCCACCCAGCAGGTCGGCACGCCGGTCCGTTGGGGCGGTCGCATCATCGAAACCAAGCCTGGCCAGGGCGAGACCTGCTTCCAGATGATCTCGCGCCCGCTCAACGCCAGTGGCCGCCCGAACACCACCTCGTCCGACGCCAGCGACGGCCGCTTCATCGCCTGCCGCGCCGGCTTCTACGACCCGGCTGTGTTTGAAGCCGGCCGCGACGTGACCTTCATCGGCAAGATCGACGGTTACCAGAACACCCGCATCGGCGACTACGACTATCGCCTGCCGAAGCTGTCGGCCGACGTGATCTACCTGTGGCCGGAACAGCGCCAGGTCGATGTGGTGCCCTACCCCTATGGTCCGTGGGGCCCGGGCCCGTATGGCCCGTACTGGGGCGGCTACGGCCGTTGGGGCTGGTGGTGATCGCCAGCCGGCATGCATGACGGAAAAGGCCGCCCTCGGGCGGCCTTTTTTCATCCACGCAGAGCGTGGACAGGGGATTCAGCGCCCGGGCGAACCGAAATGACCCAGCGGTCCACCGGCCAGCAGATGCATGTGGATGTGGAACACGGTCTGCCCGGCATGCTCGCGGCAGTTCATCACGATGCGGTAGCCGTCCTGGGCAAAACCCTCGCGGCGCGCGTACTCGGCCGCGGCCAGTGCCAGCTTGCCGATCAGGTGCGCCTGCGACGGCTGCAGGTCGTCCAGGGTCGGGATGATCTCGTTCTTCGGAATGAACAGCACATGCACCGGCGCCTGCGGCGCGATGTCCTTGAAGCCCAGCACCTCGTCATCCTCGTAGACGATGGTGGCCGGGATCTCGCGACGGATGATCTTGCTGAAGAGGGTTTCGGTGCTCATGGTCGGCCTCGGCGGGGATGTCTTCCGCATTGTAGGCCGGCCGCGCTGGAGCGTGCCCCGCGCATGCTCAATCGCGGAATTCGCTGCGCGTTCCGAACGCGTGCGACAGCGTGCCGCGGTCGACATACTCAAGCTCGCCGCCGAGCGGCAGCCCCTGCGCCAGGCGGCTGGGCTGCACCTTGCGCGCGCGTGCCAGCTGCGCCAGGTAGTGCGCGGTGGCCTCACCTTCGACGGTCGCGCTGGTGGCAATGATCAACTCCTGCACCTCGCCTTCGGCCAGGCGGTTCTCCAGCTGCTCCAGCCCAAGTTCGCGCGGACCGATGCCATCGAGCGGTGACAACCGGCCCTGCAGCACGAAGTAGACCCCACGGAACCCCGTCGCGTTCTCGATGGCCAGGCGGTCGGCCGGCGATTCGACCACGCACAGCTGGCTGCGTTCGCGGCTGCTGTTGGCACAGGTCGGGCACAGCTCGGTTTCGCTGAAGTCGCGGCACTGTGCGCAGTGGCCGATGCGCTCCACCGCCAGCGCCAGGGTCTCGGCCAGGCGCTGGCCACCTTCGCGCTCTCGCTCGAGCAGATGGTAGGCCATGCGCTGCGCGGTCTTCTGGCCAACGCCAGGCAGCACCCGCAGTGCGTCGATCAATTGTTCAAGCAGGGGTGCGGACACGGCGACAGGCTTTGTAGGGTCGAGCCATGCTCGACCGGGGGTTGGAGCAGTCGATGGCACCCGGCAACCGGGTGCCATATCACGCATCAGAACGGCAGCTTCATGCCCGGCGGCAGCTGCATGCCGGCGGTGGCCGACCCCATCTTCGACTTCGACTCGGCATCGATCTTGTTCGAGGCGTCATTGAAGGCGGCCGCGATCAGGTCTTCCAGCATTTCCGGGTCGCTGGCCAGCGACGGGTCGATGCGCACCTTGCGGCACTCCTTGGCGCCGGTCAGGGTCACGCTGACCATGCCGCCACCAGCACTGCCGGTCACTTCGATCTTGGCGATTTCTTCCTGGGCCTTCTGCAGGTTCTCCTGCATCTTCTGGGCCTGCTGCATCAGTTGGGCGATGTTTCCGCGCATGGTGTCTTACTCGTCAAAAGTACGGATGGAATCGGAAACAACCCGCGCGCCGTGCTGTTGGATCAGCACCTGCACTTCCGGGTCGTCCATGAAAACGGCCTCTGCCACCTGCTGCCGCTCGCCACGCTGGCGGTCCGCCCGCTGGTGCAGGGTCTCGGCCGGAACGTGTTCGGTTTCCACGGTCTCGACCACGATCTTCGGCGCCTGGCCAAGGGCCTTCTGCAGCATCTCGCCCAGGGCAGCCAGCGCGCGCTCGGAGCGCAGGTATTCAAATCCGGGCGAAAGGCCCAGTTTCAAGGTCCCGTGCTGGCAACTGATGAACGCCGCGTTGGCCGCCAACTGCCGCGAGGGGCCGCTGAGGCCGCTGTTGGCGACCAGATCCAGCCAGTCCTCGGCACTGGCCAGTTCGCTGACACCTTCCAGCGGCGCGGCGTCGAGCACCATCGCCGGCTCGGCCGGGGCGATGGCGATGCCTTCGGTGCGGAATGGGCGCTCCCGCTCGACAGGTTCCGCATCAGCAGGTACTGCTGCCGGGCTCGGCGGTTCCTGCCAGGGCGCCACCATGGCCGCGTCCGGGCTGGCCATCTCGACCGCCAGCGCCTCGTCGCGCGCCTCGGCCTCATCGGTAGCCCACGGCGGCAGGTCGTCGCTCGCTGCTGGCTCAGCCGGCGGCACCTGCGCTTCCACCTCGGCCTTCATCGGTGGCGGCTGCACGGGCTCTTGCACCGGCACCGGCTCGGGTTCCGGTGTCGGGTCCGGCTCCGGTTGCGGGGCCGGCTCAGGTTCGGGATCGGGTTCGCGCGGCGCGGCCTGCATCGGGGCAGCCACCTGTGCCGTCGCGGCCGGGCCTGCCGAAGCGGCGGCAGCGGCCGGCGTCGCCTCGTGGGTCCCGGCGCCGCTGCCACCACCGGCAACGTTGCCTCCTGCTGCACCTTCCACCGACTTCGGTACCGTCGGTACCGCGGCGGCCGGACGGAACGCCAGCATGCGCAGCACCGCCATTTCAAAGCCGGCACGCGGGCTCGGCGCCAGCGGCAGGTCACGACGACCGTTCAAGGCCATCTGGTACCAGAGCTGCACCACTTCAGGGCGCAGGCGCTCGGCAAAGGCGGTGGCATCCAGGCCTTCGGCAACCGCCGCACCCGGTACCAGCTGCTGCACCTGGATACGGTGCAGGCCTTCGGCCAGCGCTTCCAGCACGCCACTCCAGTCCGGCGAGAACTCGGCCAGCGCCGCCACCACCTGCAACAGGCGCGGGCCATCGCCCTCGGCCAGCGCATCGAGCATCGCCGCCACCTGGGTGCGGTCGACGGTGCCCAGCATGGTGCGCACCACGTCCTCGCGCAGCGCGCCGCCGGCATAGGCGATCGCCTGGTCCAGCAGCGACAGGCCGTCGCGCAGGCTGCCGTCAGCGGCCTTGGCCAGCTGCACGATCGCGCTGTCGTCGGCCTCGATGTCTTCCGCCGCCAGGATGCGGGTCATCTGGCCCTGGATCTGATCCTCGTCCAGGCGCTTGAGATTGAACTGCAGGCAGCGGCTGAGCACGGTCACCGGCAGCTTCTGCGGGTCGGTGGTGGCCAGCAGGAACTTGACGTGTTCCGGCGGCTCTTCCAGCGTCTTCAGCAGCGCGTTGAACGCCGCCTTGGACAGCATGTGCACTTCGTCGATCAGGTAGACCTTGAACTTGCCGCGCGACGGCATGTACTGCGCGTTCTCGATCACCTCGCGCACGTCATCCACGCCGGTGTTGGACGCGGCGTCGATCTCCAGCAGGTCGATGTAACGGCCGGCGTCGATGTCCAGGCAGGCCGCGCACTGGCCACACGGGTCGGCGCTGGTGCCCTGCTCGCAGTTCAGCGACTTGGCGAAGATGCGCGCGATGGTGGTCTTGCCCACGCCACGCGTACCGGTGAACAGGAACGCATGGTGGACCCGGCCACTGTCCAGCGCATTGCTGAGCGCGCGGACCACGTGTTCCTGGCCCACCAGCTCGGCAAAACGCTTCGGACGCCACTTGCGGGCAAGGACGAGATAGGACATCAGGCCACCGTCTTCCATCGGATGTTCCATTGTGCCATGCCTGTCCAGCCCCCTCGCCCCCGGCACGCCCTTCGCCGGTTCCTGACCAGGGTGCTTGTGAAGTGCCGCGCGGCCCGCTAGAATCTGCGCCCCTGCTGAGGCGTTTGCCGATGGCAGGGATCCGGAGAGGTGTCCGAGTGGTTGAAGGAGCACGCCTGGAAAGTGTGTAAGCGTCTAAACCGCGCTTCGGGGGTTCGAATCCCCCTCTCTCCGCCAGACAAATAAAAAAGGCCGCCCTTCGGG